>JAGOCV010000072.1 GCA_017998575.1 Burkholderiaceae bacterium | reverse complement strand
GATGTGGTTGCCCAGCAGCGCGGTGGCGACGTCGGACGTTCCCTTGAACGGCACGTGGCGCAGCTTGATGCCGGCGGCCTTCTCCAGCAGCAGCATGGAGATGTGACCCGCCGAGCCGATGCCGGCCGTGCCGTAGGTCAGCGTGTCGGGCGACTTCTTCGCGGCGGCGACGAGGTCCTGCACCGTGCGGATGCCGCTGGCGCCATTGACCGACAGGGTGGCCGGGTCGTCCACGACATTGGCCAGCAGATCGAAGCTCTCCAGCCTGAACTTGGCCGCGCGCTCGATTGGAATCGTGAGGGTGTTGGGCGTGTTGATGATCGACAGCGTGTAGCCGTCGGCCGGCGCTGCGGCCACCGAGGCCATGCCGATTTCACCGCCGGCGCCGGTGCGGTTGACCACCACCACACTCTGGCCGCCATGCTTTTCCATGGAGCGGGCCAGCAGACGGGCGGTCAGGTCAGTGCCGCCGCCAGCGGAGAAGGGCACCACGATGGTGATGGGGCGCTCGGGAAAGGCGGCATGTGCCTGCAGGGCGATGGCCGCGAGCAGGCCTGCGGCGATACGCCAGAGGCTCAGGCGGCGCGAGCCGGAGAAAGGATGGTCAGGTGTCATGGACAGATCTCGGGGGTTGAACGGGGAAGCGGGTGCCGCTTTCAGTGCGGTCCGTTCGTCGGTTGCAAGACCTGTGCCATGAAGTTATTGAAAATTGACGTTATTTATCGATTGAAAACGACAAGATAAACGCAATTTCAACGAAGAAGATGCGTGCCAACGATGGATCAAGTTGCAGATGCATCGTGAAAGGAATGCTAATAACAACGAAATAGAATTGAAAACGCTATATTTGCGTTATGAGGTCAAACAAAATCGATCAATCGGGTGGGCGCAAACGGTGCGCCGCCGCACGAAGCGGGGGCATGCGTTGATCAGGGAGCTCCGCACCTTTCTGGCGGTGGTGCGCTACGGCACGTTCGCGGCAGCCGGCGCGCGTATCGGGCTCACGCAGTCGGCGGTCAGCGCGCAGATCGCGCGACTGGAAGAAGCGCTCGGCGCCCCCTTGTTCAACCGCACCGGCCGCTCGGCCCTGCTCAACGAAGCGGGACAGGACGCCGTGGGTCTGGCGCGTCAGATCGTCGAGCTGTTTGGCGAGATGGGCGAGCGCGTGACCAGCCGGGAGTTGCGTGGCGTGTTGCGCGTCGGATCGGTGCAGACGGCGCAACTGGGCGTGCTGCCGGGGGCGTTGCGGTTGCTGCGCGAGCGGCATCCGCAGATCGCGCTGCGGCTGGCGCAGGGCTCGTCGCTGTTTCTCATGGGACAGGTGGACAGCGGTGACCTGGATGCTGCGCTGATGGTGCTCTCGCCGTTCTCGCTACCCAGCGAGCTTGTCTGGCAGCCGCTGATGCTCGAGCCCTTCGTGCTGGCCGTACCTGCCCACGAGGCCGGAAACGACTGGCGCGAATTGATGACGCGCCTGCCGGTGATCGGCTATGACCGTGCATCGTTCGGCGGGCGCGTGGTCGAGCAGTTCCTCAAGCGGCAGGGGCTGGAGATCACGACCTCCATCGACATGGAAGACGTGGACGCGATGGTGAAGATGGTGTCGAGCGGCCTGGGCGCGGCGCTGGTGCCCGTGACGCGGCCCGACTTCGCGCCAGCCAACGTGCGCATCGTGCCGCTGGGCGATGCCACCTTCCACCGCGAGATCGGCATGGTCTTCCATCGCTCGCCCGAGCGTGCGGGCCTGGCTGGCGTGCTGCGCGAATGCGTGGTGGCCAATGCGCGTGCGTTGCCGGGCGCGCACCCGGCCTTGCTGTAGCGGGCGCCCGTCTTCAGGGCGCCAGCCGCTCGCGCAGCCAGCTGCCGCCGGCGGCTTCGTCGCGGCGGTACCGCAGCCGGTCGTGCAGGCGGCTCTTGCGGCCCTGCCAGAACTGCCATTCGGCCGGCACCAGGCGATAGCCACCCCAGTGCGGCGGACGCGGCGGGTTGAGCAGGAACTGCGCGCCGTACTTCGCCGCATTGGCCACCAGCACGGCGCGGCTGGGGATCACCTCGCTTTGCGGGCTGGCCCAGGCGCCGATGCGCGAATCGAGCGGGCGGCTGGCGAAGTAGGCGTCGCTCTCGGCCGCAGACACCTTCTCCACCGTGCCCTCGATGCGCACCACGCGTTCGAGCTCCACCCAGTGGAACTGCAGCGCCGCGAACGGGTTGCCTGCGATCTCGCGACCCTTGCGGCTGTCGTAGTTGGTGTACCAGACGATGCCGCGCTCGTCGTAGCCCTTGACCAGCACGATGCGCGTGCTGGGCCGGAGGTCGCCGCTCACGGTGGCCAGCGTCATGGCGTTGGGCTCGGGCACGCGCGCGGCGATGGCCTCCTGCAGCCACTGGTCGAACTGCGCGAGCGGGTCGGCCCGCGAGGCCGATTCGTCGAGTTCGGCGCGCTCGTAGCTCTTGCGCAGGCTGGCGATGTCGTGGTCGGTCGTGCTCATGGCGCCGATTGTCGCGCTGTCCGGCGCCCGGTCTCCTGACGAAGGTTGAATCGGCGCGATCGCACGGGTGGCCGCGAGGGGCGGCTGCAGAGGGCGGCCGGGCGTTGCATACTGGCCCGCATGTCCGTGCTGCTGCCTACCCTCATTGTGCTGGCCTCGGGCCGTGGCGAGCGCTTCGTCGCTTCCGGCGGCCAGGGCTCCAAGCTGGCCGCGCCGCTGGCCGGCGTGCCGGTGCTGGAGCGCACGCTGGCCGCAGCGCGCGCCAGCGGCCTGCCCTGGCACGTCGAAGATGCCGGACACCCGGGCATGGGCGATTCGATCGCCGCCGCCGTGCGCGCCACGCAGCACGGCCACGGCTGGCTCATCCTGCCGGGCGACCTGCCGCTGGTGCAGCCCGAAACGCTGCGCGACGTGGCCACGGCCCTGATCTCGCACCCGGCCGCCGATGCGGTGATACCCACGTTCGATGGCGGGCGCGGGCATCCGGTGGCGTTCTCGGCGCGCGTGCGCGACGCGCTGCTGGCGCTCACCGGAGCGCAAGGGGCGGCAAGCGTCCTGCAGCAGGCCATGAAGGATGGCCGCTGCGTGATGCTGGCGGTGAGCGATGCCGGCGTGCGCATCGACGTGGACACCGTGGCCGATCTGCGGGCGGCGGAGCGTCATCTGGCGGGCCCGCCGGGATGATCCCCGCGCCACGGGCGCGGATGTGTGACCAATCCTGACAAATGCATCGCCAGGCGCGCCGGCTGCGGAGTTCCTTCAGCGCGCAACCAGACGCAGCAGCCGCGCCAGCGCGCGGTCCTCGATGCCGTGGCGGCGCAGCTCGTCGAGCGTGGCCTGCGCGTAGTCGAGCGTGGTGCCGTAGCGGCCGCGGGCCTGCGCGAAGATGCGGCGGTACTCGTCGTCGGGCAGCACGCCCGTGTGGTTGGGGCTGGTGCGGGCAAGGGTGAAGGCCAGCGTGCGCACCGTGCCCTGCGGCGTGCGGCATGGCAGCCACCGCGGGTCGTACACGGCGTTGGGCATTTCGCGCAGCCACAGCCGCGCCAGCGTGGCGGGCACGTCGGCCGAAGGGATGCGGAACACCACGCCGCGGCAACTGCCGCCCGGCAGCAGGCCGAACACCAGGCCGGGATTCTCCGGCGTGCCGCGGTTGACGCGGCTCCACATCCTGAGCGCGCGGTGCCAGCCCAGCACACGGGCGGCACGCCGCTCGGCGTAGTCGAACTCGGGGCGCCAGATCAGCGAGGCATAGCCGAACAGCCACAGGTCGCCCTGGCCGCCCCATTCGGCCAGCGTGCGTTCGAGCATGGCGGCGCCGTCGCGGATGGGTTGCAGGGCAGGTGGGCGCATCGCCCGTCACTCTAGCGCGACGCCAGCGCGCCTCAAAGCCGGAACCGTTTCGTAACCGGCCGGCCGGCTCGGGCCCGGGTTCGGCACTACGATGGTGGACTCGCGCCGGCCCGCAGGCTCCCTGTGGCCAGCCGCCTTACATGAGACCTTCCGCGATGACCTCACTCCATCCCACGCTCGCGGCCGTCACGCAGCGCATCCGCGACCGCAGCGCGCCCACCCGGCGCGACTATCTGCAACTGGTGGCCGACATGGCCTCGCGCCGCCCCGGTGCCGAGCGACTGGGCTGCGCCAATGTGGCCCACGCCTTCGCCGGCCTGCCCGAATCCGACAAGACCCGCGCCATGCCCATTCCCGTGGTGGCGCAGCGCGCGCGCAATGTCGGCATCGTCACGGCCTACAACGACATGCTGTCGGCGCACGCGCCGTTCGGCAGCTACCCCGCGCTCATCAAGGACGAGGCGCGCCGCCTGGGCGCCACGGCGCAGGTGGCCGGTGGCGTGCCGGCCATGTGCGACGGCGTCACGCAGGGCACGGCGGGCATGGAGCTGTCGCTGTTCTCGCGCGACGCCATCGCCATGGGCACGGCCGTCGCCCTGTCGCACGATGTGTTCGACTGCGCGCTGATGCTGGGCGTGTGCGACAAGATCGTGCCGGGCCTTCTGATCGGCGCGCTGCATTTCGGCCACCTGCCCACGGTGTTCGTGCCGGCCGGGCCCATGACCTCGGGCCTGTCGAACAGCGCCAAGGCCAAGGTGCGCGAGCGCGCCGCGCAGGGCCTGGTGGGTCGCGACGAGCTGCTGCAGGCCGAATCGCAGGCCTATCACGCGGCCGGTACCTGCACCTTCTACGGCACGGCCAACAGCAACCAGATGCTGCTCGAAGCCATGGGCCTGCACGTGCCCGGCACGGCCTTCGTACATCCCGGTGACGCGCTGCGCGACGACCTCACGCGCGAGGCTGTGCGCACGGTGCTGGCCGACGGCGTGCCCGCCATCGGCCACGTGGTGGACGAGCGCTGCATCGTCAACGCCATGGCCGCACTGCTGGCCACCGGCGGCTCCACCAACCACCTGATCCACTGGGTGGCCGTGGCGCGCGCGGCCGGCATCGTGATCGACTGGGATGACTTCGAGGCACTGTCGGACGTGGTGCCGCTGCTGGCGCGTGTCTATCCCAACGGCAGCGCCGACGTGAACCAGTTCCAGGCCGCCGGCGGGCCGGGTTTCGTGATCCGCGAGTTGCTGGACGCCGGCCTGATGCATGGCGACGTGCTGGCCGTGCGGCCGGGTGGCATCCGCGAATACACGCGCGAGCCGGCGGCGGGCGAGGGCGGGGGCCTGGTCTGGCACGACATCGGCGCCACCCGCGACGACGCCGTGGCACGGCCGGTGTCGGCGCCGTTCAGCGCCACGGGCGGGCTCAAGCTGCTCACGGGCAACCTGGGCCGCAGCGTGATCAAGGTGTCGGCCGTGCCCGAAGACCGGCATGTGGTCGAGGCGCCCGCGCGCGTTTTCGATTCGCAGGACGCGTTGCAGAAAGCTTTCGACGCCGGTGAGCTCGAGCGCGACGTGGTCTGCGTGGTGCGCTGGCAGGGCCCGCGCGCCAACGGCATGCCCGAGCTGCACAAGCTCACGCCGCCGCTGGCCGTGCTGCAGGGCAAGGGCTTCAAGGTGGCGCTGGTGACCGACGGCCGCATGAGCGGCGCGTCGGGCAAGGTGCTGGCCGCCATCCACGTCTCGCCCGAGGCGCTGGCCGGCGGGCCGCTGGCGCGCGTGCGAGACGGCGATGTGATCCGCCTCGACGCGACGGCCGGTACGCTGCAGGTCAAGGTGGACCCCGCACAATGGCTGGCGCGCGAGAACGCGCAGATGTCCGACATGCAGGCCGCCTCCAACGGCCGCGGCATGGGGCGCGAACTGTTCGCCGGCATGCGCCGCAATGCGCTGGCCGCCGAAGAAGGAGCATGTACATGGCTGTGAATCCGTCCGGTCCGCTGACGCCGATCGATGTGATGCAGGACGCGCCGGTGATCCCGGTGATCGTGCTGCACGAGGTGGCCCACGCGGCGCCGCTGGCCCGCGCGCTGCTGGCGGGTGGCATCCGCATGCTCGAAGTGACGCTGCGCACGCCGGTGGCGCTGGATTGCATCGAAGCCATCGCGCGTGATGTGCCCGAAGCGGTGGTTGGTGCCGGCACGGTGCGCAGCGCGGCGGATGCGCAGGCCGCGCAGCTCGCAGGAGCGCGCTTTGCCGTGAGCCCTGGCTACACGCATGGCGTGGGTCGCGCCTGCCACGACCTCGGCCTGCCCCTGCTGCCCGGCGTGGCCACCGGCAGCGAGATCATGGCGGCGCAGGAAGATGGCTACACCGAGCTCAAGTTCTTTCCCGCCATGCAGGCGGGCGGCATGGCCATGCTCAAGGCCTGGCAAGGGCCGTTCGGTGATGTGCGCTTCTGCCCCACGGGCGGTGTGAGCGAGACCAACGCGCCCGAGTTGCTGGCGCTGGCCAACGTGGCCTGCGTGGGCGGCTCGTGGCTCACGCCGGCCGACGCGGTGGCGCAGGGCGACTGGGCACGCATCGAGGCGCTGGCGCGTGCCGCGAAGGCCTTCCCACGGCCCGTTCGCGCCTGATGCACGGCGAGGGGTCGCAGGGCCTGCGCGCCATCGCCCTGTTCGAGGCGGCCAAGGGCGCTCTGGCGCTGGTGGCGGCCATGGGGTTCGCCTCGCTGCTGCACCACGACCTGGTGTCGATGGCGCAGGAGTTGTCGAGGCATCTGCACCTGGATCCGTCGCGCCACCTCGCGCAGATGCTGCTGCAACGCGCGGGCCAGCTCGAAGGCCTGCACGTGGGCGTGGTGCTGGCGGGCGCCGTGCTCTATGCCGGTGTGCGCTTTGCCGAGGCGTGGGGACTGTGGTGGCAACGGCGCTGGGCCGAAGCGCTGGGCGCGGCCAGCGGGGCGATCTACGTGCCGTTCGAGCTGCGCGAACTCATCATGCACCCGGGCCCGTGGCCAGCCGCGCTGCTGGCGGCCAATCTGGCGGTGGTGGCGGTGCTGCTGCGGGCACTGTGGCTGCGCCGCCGCACGCCCCTCATGCCTTGACGCGGAACTGCTCGTAGGTCTTGTCGTCGCTGGCCATCACCAGCGCGTGCAGCCAGCGCGCCGGCGCGCCCAGCCGCGTGGTCTTGGTCCAGGTCTGCTCGGGATTGGCAGGGTTGGCGTAGGTTTCGCCCACCTGCGGTTTGTCGCGCGGGCCGTCGGCAGAAGCCGGCGCCGGCGCGGTGGCCGGCAGCGGGGCATCCGCGGCGCGCGCATACGCTTTCTTCACCCTGGGTGAGAGCGCGGCCATGACCTCGCGGTCGGAGAAGCCGAGCCCGCGCGCCTTGGACCACATCTCGTCGACCAGCTGCGTGAGCGCCTCGCCACGCCGGCGCGCGATCTCGGCTTCGATGTCGCGGGCGAGCTGGGCCTGCTGTTCCTGCTGGGCGCGCAGGCCGTCGAGCGAGAGCTTGGCCAGGTTGAGTTGGAAGGGGGTTTCCATGATGGGAGAGGAGGTTGAGCCGTCTTCGATGATAGTGGGTCGGCGCAGGCCGGGGAATGCGCCCGCTGTGAGTCGTCGCACGTCTTACCGCTTCCTGCATTCGATATTGGACGCTGCCCGTGCCGGCGAGAAGAATGCATGCGCAGCAGCGCCCCCACAGGCGCATCGTTCCATCCCTTCCTCTCGATCGACCACCATGCATCTCCACTTCTTCCGCGCGGCCTGCGCGCTGGCCCTGGGCCTTGCCTGCGGCTCCGGCGTCCAGGCCGATACGTTTCCGGCCAAGCCGATCCGCATCATCGCGTCCACCTCGCCCGGCGGCATGACCGACCTGCTGTCGCGCACCGTGGCCAAGCTCATGGGCGATGCACTGGGCCAGTCCGTGGTCGTCGAGAACCGGCCGGGCGCGGGAACGCTGATCGGCATGACCGCCTGCGCACGCGCACCGGCCGATGGCTACACCCTCTGCCTGACCGACAACCAGAGCCTTGTCTTCAACCCGCTGCTCTTCACGCGCCTGCCGTACGACCCGAAGGCCGACTTCGTGGCTGTGGGCGGCGTGGTGCGTACGCCGAACGACGTCATCGTCGCCCATCCATCGGTGCCCGGCACGTCGTTCCGCGATCTGATGGCGCATGCCCGGTCAAAACCCGAGCACGTGAGCTTCGCCACCTGGGGGCCGGGCAGCATTCCGGCGATCTATCAGGCCTGGATCGCGCGACAGAATGGCGTGCAACTGACGGCGGTGCCCTACAAGGGCGCAGCGCCTTCCTTCCTGGCGGTGACGGCTGGCGAAGTGAATCTGGCGTACAGCAGTGTCGCGCTGGCCAAGCCGGCGGTCGAAGCCGGCCGGCTCAAGGTGGTCGCAGTCACGGGCACGACGCGGGCCGCGGCCTTTCCCGACGCCCCGAGCCTCGGAGAGCTCGGCAGCGATCCGGACATGGGCACCTTCTGGGGCCTGTATGCGCCGGCCCGGACGCCCGCGCCCGTGGTTGCGCGCCTCAACGCCGAATTGAATGCGGCGCTTGCCAGCGCCACCTTCCAGGCGTTCGCAAAACAGAACTACCTGGAGCCGCTGGGCGGCAGTCCGGCGGCATTCGCCAACACGCTGGCCCAGGCCCAGGCACGTGCGGCCCGCACCTTCCAGGCGATCGGCATCCAGCCGACCGACGCGCCCGCAGACGCGCCGGCGGCCACCCGCTAAGCTTGGCCTCCGGAAGAGACACGATGGACGAAGACCTCGCCGCACAACTGTCGAAGCTCGCGACCGCCAGCCGCATTCTCGAACTCGAAGGCCACGGCGACATGTCGCTGGGCCACATCTCGCTGCGTGATCCGGCCGGCCGCGGTTTCTGGATGAAGCGCAACCGCATCGGCCTGGGCGAGGTGCTCGGGCCCGACGACTTCATCCTGCTCGACTTCGAGGGCCATCAGATGGCCGGCGAGGGGGGGCGCCACTCCGAATGGCCGATTCACTCGCAGATCCTGCGCCGCCGCGACGACATCCAGGTGGTGGCGCACACGCATGCGTTCTACACCAGCGTGCTGTCGGCTGCCGACGGCCCGCTGCTGCCGTTCACGCTGGACGGCGACTACTTCACCGAGGTCGCCCGGCATGAGGACGCGGTGGCCTTGATCCGCACGCGCGAGGAGGGCGATGCACTCGCGGCGGCGCTGGGCGAAGCGTTCGCCGTGCTGATGGCCAATCACGGCGTGACCTTCTGCGGCACCTCCATCGAGCATGCGACGTGCGTCGGCGTGTTCCTGGAGAAGGCGGCCCGCGCGCACGTGATCGGGTTGGGTGCGGGGCTGCGCCACACGCTGCCCGCCGAGGCCACGCGCCGCGAGCGCCATCGGCAGATCATGAGCGCGGTCCACGTCGAGCATTCATGGGACTTCTTCTGCCGCAAGCTCGCCTGGTTCGGCGCGCGCGCCGGTGGCGGTGGCGCCGTGTTCGCCGCCTGAGCCCCGCCATGCTGGAGCTGCGCCACCTGCGTTACTTCGCCGTCGTGGCTGAAGAGCTGCACTTCAGCCGCGCGGCGGCGCGGTTGAACATGTCGCAGCCGCCGCTGAGCCAGCAGATCAGGGCGCTGGAGGAAACGTTGGGCACCCCACTGTTCGTGCGCAACCGCCGTTCGGTGGCCCTCACGGCCGCCGGGCGCGAGCTCTATGAACAGGTGGGGCCCTGGCTGGCCGGGCTGCATGCGATGACGGATCGGGTGCGGCGCGTGGGTGAAGGCGAGCTCGGCCATCTGCAGATCGGTTGCAACTTCACCACCACGCAAGGAGTGCTGCCGCGGCTGTTGCGGGAATTCTCGGAGCGCTATCCGCAGGTGTCGGTGCAACTGCTGGAGGCCGCCACCGACCAGCAGGTGGAGTGGCTGGTGCAGGGCAAGCTGGATGTCGGCTTCGTGAGACTGCCGGTACACGCTGCACCGCTCGAAGTGATGCCGATCTACGACGAAGCGCTGGTGGTGGCACTGCCGCACGGCCACCGCCTGGCACGGCGCCAGCGGCTTGCGCTGCCTGATCTGCGGGACGAGCAGTTCCTCAACGCCAGCCGGCGGCCGGTCGGCCTGTTCCAGTCAGTGCATTCCGTCTGCCGGCAGGCGGGTTTCGAGCCCCGGATCAACGGCGTGTCAGGCAATGCGCACAGCGCGGTCGCGCTGGTCGGCGCCGGCATGGGGATCGCGCTGGTACCGCAAAGCATGCAGCGGATCCTGCCGGGCGAAGTGGTCTACCGGAAGCTGGTCGATTCGCCCATGTCCACGGTGGCCATGGCGCGTCGCCGCGCCGATCCCGGGCCGACCGCAGTCATGTTCTTTGCGCTGGCCGAACAGTGGCGCGGCGCATCGGGCGCCGTGTTCAGCGCAGCCCCTGGCCGGCCGAGTCGTCGGCGCGCTGGATGAGCTCGATCTTGTAGCCGTCCGGATCGGTCACGAAGGCGATGACCGTGCTGCCGCCCTTGACCGGGCCGGGCTCGCGCGTGACGTTGCCGCCGGCTGCGCGGATCTTGTCGCAGGCCGCATAGGCGTCGGGCACGCCCAGCGCGATGTGGCCGTAGGCCGTGCCCATCTCGTAGCTCTCGGTGCCCCAGTTGTAGGTGAGCTCGATCTCGGCCTGCCCGGGGTTGCCGCCCTCGAAACCGAGGAAGGCGAGCGAGTACTTGTACTCGGGGTTTTCGGAGGTGCGCAGCAACTGCATGCCGATCACCTGGGTGTAGAAGTCAATCGAGCGCTGGAGATTGCCAACGCGCAGCATCGTGTGGAGGAATCGCATGCCGCCGATTGTGCCGGCGATGCGATTTCCCTGCGTGGCGCTGCGGCGCTCGCGTGCTGCATCTCAGCGCGCCGCAGGCAACTCGAACACCAGGCACGTGGTGGTGGCGTGGGCATACAGCGTGCCATCGGGCCCGTAGAGCCGCGCATCGGCCGTGGCGAGCTGGCGGCCGCAGTGCAGCACGCGGCCTTCGGCACGCACGCGTTGCACCTTGAGCGGAATGGCCTTGACCAGGTTCACGCTGAGTTCTGCCGTGGTGTAGCCGCGGCCGGGCGGCATCCTGGTGTGGACGGCGCACCCCAGCGCCGAATCGAGCAGCGTGGCGTACCAGCCGCCGTGCACCGTGCCCATGGGGTTGAGATGCGCCGGGCCGGGCGTGCCCTGGAAGATGGCGTGGCCGTCACCGGCTTCGACCAGTGTGAAGTCCAGCGTGCGGGCGATCGGCGGGTAGGGCAACTCGCCGCGCAGCATGGCGTGCATGAGTTCGAGTCCGGTCTTGCCTGCCACCTGATCCGGGCGCGAGACGCCCGCGCCTGCGCCGGCGTTCATGCGGGCAGAAACGGCGGATTCCTGCTCGATCCATAGCGCGAGTGTCTGCCCGGGCGTGGCGGTGGGTGTCTGGCTCATGGTGCCGAAGTCCTTTTTAAGTTGCATATGCAAATATTGTGGGTACAATAAATTCCACCATGACACCTGTCAAGACCGCGCCTGTCGCCAAAGTGCAGGGCTGCACCAATCTCAAATTGCGCCAGCTCACGCGCCAGGTCTCCCGCCACTTCGACGCCGAGGTGGCGCAGGCCGGACTGAGGATCACGCAGTACTCGTTGCTCTCGCACGTGGTCAAGCTCGGGCCGCTGCGCCCGGTGGACCTGGCGCGATGGATGCGCATGGAGCCGTCCACGCTCACCCGGAACCTGCGGCCACTGATCGATCAGGGCTGGGTGGTGCTGGAGCCTGGCGCCGATGCGCGCAGTCGCCTGGTCAGCGCCACCGACGCCGGCCGCGCGAAGCGCGCCGAGGCGCAACGCCACTGGCGTACGGCTCAGGAAAGCCTCAACCAGCAGCTCGGTGCGCAGCGTGTCATGGCGCTGCATGCCCTGCTGGACGAATGTGGCGACCTGCTGGCACCCGCGGCCGAAGGCGAAGACGATGAGTGATGCCTCACCCCAGGTGCAGCCGGCCACATCGATGCCGCACGCGTTCTGGCTGGTGCTGCTGGCGGCGGGCGGCACGTTTGCGCTGACGATGGGCGTGCGCCAGACCATGGGTCTGTATCTGCCTTCGCTCAACACGTCCACCGGGTTGGGGCTGGGCAACATCAGCCTGGCATTCGCATTCGGCCAGCTGTGGTGGGGTCTCACCCAGCCCTTCGCGGGTGCGATCGCCGACCGCATCGGCACCGGGCGAGTGATCGCCATGGGCGTGGTGCTGGTGGCGCTGGGCACGTTCATCACGCCGTACATGACCAGCACGGCCGGCCTGGTATTTGCCGTCGGTGTGCTGGCTGCCGGCGGCGCCGGCATGGCCGGCCCATCGGTGTTGATGGCGGCCAGCACGCGCCTGGTGGCGCCCGCGCGGCGCGGCATGGCGACGGGCATCGTCAATGCGGGCGGATCGTTCGGCCAGTTCGCGATGGCACCGCTGGCGGGTGTGCTCACCGTGGGCGTGGGCTGGGCGGCATCGATGCAGGTGCTGGGTGTGCTGGTGCTGCTGGCGCTGCCCGCCATCTGGGTGCTGCGCGGTAATTCGTTTCAGGGTGCCGGCAACACGGCGCCCGCGCCGCCCTTGCCGGCGGGCGAGGCCTTGCGGGCTGCGCTGCGGCTGCCGAGCTTTCTCATGCTGTCGGCTGGTTTCTTCGTCTGCGGTTTCCATGTCGCCTTCCTGGCGACGCATCTGCCGGGCGTGATCGCATCGTGCGGGCTGCCGGTGCAGCTGGGCGCGTGGGCGCTGGCGCTGATCGGGTTGTTCAACATCGTCGGCAGCTTCGGCGTGGGCTGGGCGGTCGGCCGGTGGCGCATGAAGTCGCTGCTGTCGCTGATCTATGCAGTGCGCGGCCTGGCCGTGCTGGCTTTCGTGCTGGCGCCGAAGAACGAAGCGACGGTGCTGCTGTTCGCCGCCGTGATGGGCGTCACCTTCCTCTCCACCGTGCCGCCTACAGCAGGGCTGGTGGCCAGGTTCTTCGGTCCGTCCAACATGGCGATGCTGTTTGGTGTGGTGATGCTGGCGCATCAGGTCGGCGGCTTTCTGGGGGCCTGGCTGGGCGGCCGTGTGTTCGAGGCTACCGGCGCATACGACTGGATCTGGTACGTGGACATCGTGCTGGCTGCCGGCGCAGCTCTCATACACCTGCCAATCCGCGAGCAGGCCGCGGTGAGGCCGCAACGCATGGCTCGATAAGCCAGACTTAAATCTAAATGCGAATCTTTACTATTTGCATCTGTTGCGTTAAAGTTTCGTGAGTAGCTAGATATTCACCCGTGTTGCGGGGCAGTCCAGCCAGACGCCCTCAACATTCAGGTGAATTCCCATGACCCAGCTCGGCCCATGGCCAGCCGGGCGCGCGCCCGGCGCGCCCTCGTCCCGCTCCATAGCTCCCCTCGTACATCGTGCCGGCGTCATCGCGCTGGCTGCCCAGGCGATGCTGCTGTCGTCCGCCGGGCTGGCACAGGCCCAGCAGGCCACGGCCTCCGCCATCGGCGCGCCGGACCCGGCCGCAGCGCCGCTGCCCGAGATCCGGGTGGTCGGCGCGAAACAGCGCGAGGCCGGCTCCAAGGTCGAACTCACGCAGGAAGACATCGAGAAGACGGGCGCCACCAGCATGGGCGAGGTGATGCGATACCAGCCGCTGGTGGAAGCCCCTGGCACCGTGCAGGGCGCCACGCGCGGCGCGAGCCGCTACGACCGCAGCGGCACCACGGGCTACAACATCCGGGGTATCGAAGGCAACCGCATCGGTCTCGATGTCGACGGCATCGAGATGCCCGAGGCCGTCAGCCGTGCGCCGCTGACCAACCGCGCACAGGACGGCACCTTCGGCATGGGCCGCGACTTCATCGATCCCGACATCTACTCGTCGGTCGAGATCCAGTCGGGCACCACCAACTCGCAGCGCACGGCCGGCGGCATCGGCGGCGCGGTGAGCTTCCGCAGCAAGTCGCCCGAAGACTTCGTGAGCATCACAAAGCCCTTCTACGCGGGTGCGCGCCTGGGCTACAGCGAGAGCAACAAGGCCTGGACCAAGGGCGTCACCGCCGCCGGCCTGCAGGGCGACTTCGGCCTGCTGCTGTCGTACGTGCGCCGCGACGGCGAAGCCACGCGCAACAACAGTTCGATCGAGAGCTATCCGGACAACTGGAGCTCCGACGCGCTGCTGCTCAAGGGCACCTACCGCCTGAACGCCGCGCACCGCTTCGAGCTGGCGGCCGACCTGTACCGCAAGCAGAGCGACTCGGTGTTCGAAGCCTGGAACTCGGCTGCCACGGCCGTCACCGGGCTGTCGTCGCAAGACGCCACCACCAGCCGCGACACCGTGTCGGTGGCGCACACGTGGACGCCCGGCGCGGGCGCCTGGATCGACAGCCTGAGCACGCGCCTGTACTTCCAGGGCACGGAGATGGACGACCGCACCGACACCACCACGC
>JAGOCV010000353.1 GCA_017998575.1 Burkholderiaceae bacterium | reverse complement strand
CTCCACCATCGTGCGCGAGGCGCGCGACTGCGCCACCGCGCTGCTCGACGCCCACGGCAACGTGGTCGCGCAGGCCGAGATGATCCCGATCCACAACGGCGGCCTGTCGGCGGCGTTCCGCGCCTCGGCCGCGCAGCTCGACCTCTCGGGCGTGGGCGCCGACAGCGCCATCCTGCTCAACGACCCGTACGCGGGCGGCCAGCACCTGAACGATTTCATCCTGTTCCAGCCCATCTTCGTGGGCGGCGAACTGCTGGGCTGGGCCGGCAACACGGCGCACCACCTCGACGTGGGCGGCGGCGGCGCGGGCATCAACATCGACGCGAGCGAACTGATCCAGGAAGGCATCATCCTGCCGCCGATGCTGATCGACGTGAAGAAGGACCTGCACGGCGGCCCCATCGACCGGCTGATCTTCGCCAACGTGCGCACGCCCGCGCTGGGCCGTGGCGACTTCTACGCGCAGCTGGCCGCCAATCGCACCGGCATCGAGCGCATGCAGGAGCTGGCCACGCGCGCCGGCGTGCCCATCGTGCGCCGCGCGATGGAGGAGACGCTGCTGTATGCCGAGCGCCGCATGCGCGCGGCCATCGCCACCATCCCCGAGGGCACGTGGCATGGCCAGGCCATGATCGACAACGACGTGCGCGGCACCGAGCCGCTGGTCATCAAGGCGAAGGTGACGGTGACCGGGGGCGGCAACATCGAACTCGACTTCGCCGGCTCGGCCCCGCAGACGCGCAGCATGTTCAACTGCTCGACCTCGTCGGCACTGGCGGCCGCGATCTCGTCGGTGCGCAGCCTGCTGGCCGACAAGGACATCCCCGCCAACGACGGCTGCATGAAGCCGGTGAAGGTGCTGCTGCCGCGCGGATCCATCCTCAACCCCGAGCCGGGCCTGCCGGTGCGCGCGCGCGTGCTGGCGTCGTACCGGCTGCTCGACGCGGTGCACGATGCGCTCACGCAGGTGATACCCGATCGCGTGCCGGCACAGGGCTTCAACTCGACCACGGGTCTCTACCTCACGCAGCGCCGGGCCGATGGCGGCATGCGCATCTACGCCGACGTGCTGGGCGGCGGCTACGGCGCGGCGCCCGACTACGACGGCGCGCACGCGTGCGCGGGCATCCTGAGCTCCAGCCGCAACACGCCGATCGAGTCGATCGAGCAGATCCACTCGCAACTGCGCATGCTGCACTACCGCCTGGTCACCGATTCGGCCGGTGCGGGCGAGTGGCGTGGCGGGCTGGGCTTCTCGCGTGCGATCGAGGTGCTGGAGGACGGCATCGAGCTGAGCTTCTATTCCGAGCACTTCCGCTACCCGCCGCGTGGCCGGCAGGGCGGCAGCGACGCAGCGCTGGGTTCGCTGGTGGTGAGGCGAGGCAGCGAGGTCATCCGCCTGCCCAACACCGATGTGGTGAAACTCCAGAAGGGCGACATCGTCGAGCTCACCGTGGGCGGTGGCGCTGGCTGGGGAGACCCGGCGCGCCGCAGCGCCGACGCCGTGGCGGCCGATGTGGCCGATGGCCTCGTGACGCCCGCGTTCGCGCAGCGGCACTACCCGCAGTGGCGCGCAACGGCTGGCGCCGACCCCGCGCGCGAGCCCGCCACGGCCTGACGCGCACGAAGCCACAAGAAGGAGAAACGCCCCATGTTCCACCGCCCCGAACGCTTCGCATCGCCGATGGCCCAGGCCGTCGACTTCGTGCGCGGCCTGCGCTTCGGCCTGGTCGTCTCGCAGCACGACGGCGAGTTGCAGTTCTCGCACCTGCCCTTGCTGGTCGACGTGGAAGACGGCCAGATCGTGCGGTTGCGCGGCCATTTCGCGCGTTCCAACCCGCATTGGCGCGCACTGCAACACGACGCGCGCGCCACCGTGGTTTTCAACGGACCCAATGCCTACATGTCGGCCCAGTGGTACTCGCCCGAATGCCAGGCCGCGCCGAGCTGGAACTACGTCACCGTGCACGTCAACGGCACCGTTCGCCTGCTCGACACGCCCGAGCAGACCACCGAGATCGTCAACGAACTCATCGCCGTCAACGAGGCCGAGCTGCCCCGGCAATGGGATATCGAGGGCTACAGCCCCGCGCGGCGTGCCGCGCTCACGCCGCACATCCTCGGCTTCGCGCTCGACGTGACGTCGGTGGAGCCGAAGTTCAAACTCAACCAGCACTACGCCGACGCCGACAAGATCGGAGCCATCGCCGGCCTGCGCGAGCGGGGCACGGGCGACTGCCGGCAGATCGCCGACCTGATGGAGCAGACGCTGGGGCAGGGCGGGCGCGACAAGGATGTGGTCAAGCGCCTGGCGACCGCCGATGGCGGCCATTGAGCGGCGGCGCAGGCAGGATCGCACCATGGACCGGATCGACAACACCCGCGCCAGGGCGCTCGACATGCGTCCCACCCACATCGAGGCCACCGAATGGGAGGCGCGGCTCGAACTTTCCGCCTGCTACCGCCTGTTCGACTGGATGGGCTGGGCCGAGAGCATCTACAACCACATCACGCTGCGCGTGCCCGGCCGCGCGCCGGGGGAGGAAGCCTTCCTCATCAACCCCTACGGGTTGCACTACGTCGAGGTGACCGCCAGCAACCTGGTGAAGATCGACGTCGATGGACGCAAGCTCGACGACTCGCCCTGGCCCGTCAACCCGGCCGGCTTCGTCATCCACAGCGCCGTGCACCGCGCGCGGCCCGATGCGCATTGCGTCATGCATACCCACACCACGGCCGGCATGGCCGTGGCCTGCAAGGAGGGCGGCCTGCGCGCCGACAACTTCTACAGCGCCGCGCTGCACGGACTGGTGGCCTACCACGACTTCGAGGGCATCACCACCGACGCCGGCGAGCAGCCGCGCCTCGTCGCCAGCCTGGGCGATCGCGAAGTGCTGATCCTGCGCAACCACGGCCTGCTGACGCTGGGCCCGCACGTGCCCGGCGCGTTCGGCCGCATGTGGAGCGTGCAGCGTGCCTGCGAAGTGCAACTGGCCGCCGACGCGATGGCCGGCCCCAACCGCGCCGTGCCGCCCGAGGTGCTGGCGCGCATCCCTGGCCAGTTGCGGCCGATGGCGCAGGCTGCCGGTGCCGCGCGGCGCGGCGAACTGCCGTTCGAGGCGCTGTTGCGCCGCGCGGGCATCGCCTACACCGACCTGATATGAGCGGTGAGGCGCCACGGCTGGCACTCGCCAGCCGTTCGTACGACATGAGCGCGCTGGCCGCCTGCCTGCGCGGCCTGCGGCCCGGCTGGTCCATCGACGTCTGGCCCGACGCGGCCTGCGCGCAGGCCGACGTGCTGGTGGGCTGGAACTGCCCGCCGGGGCTGGTGCAGGCCATGCCGAACCTGCGCCTGCTGCACGGCATCGCGGCCGGCATCGACAACCTGGTGGCCGGTCAGGACATCGGCGCGCTGCCCGTCTGCCGCGTGATCGACGAGCAGCAGGTGGTGGGCATGGGGCAGTACGTGATGTGGGCGGTGCTGCAGTTCCACCGTGGCCTGGATCTCGTGCTGGCGCAGCAGGCACGGCGCGAGTGGCGCAAGCCCCCGCTGCGCGATGCGCGCGAATGGCGCGTCGGCGTCATGGGCCTGGGGGCCATGGGCGCGCATTGCGCGCGCGTGCTGGCGGCCAACGGCTACGGCGTGCGCGGCTGGAGCCGCACGCCGCGCGACATCGAGGGCGTGCAGGGCTTCCATG
>JAGOCV010000352.1 GCA_017998575.1 Burkholderiaceae bacterium | reverse complement strand
GCTCGAAGCCGTTGGCGAGCCGCTGCGCGCCGGCCGCGTGCTGTCGGCCGAGTTCGTGAACAACGGCAAGACCTTCCAGGCCATGTGGTTCCAGGAGCCCGGCACCAAGGGCGGCTACTACACGCTCAATGGCGACAGCCTGCAGCGCGCTTTCCTGGCCTCGCCGATGGCGTTTTCGCGCATCACCTCCGGCTTCAAGATGCGATTCCACCCCATCCTGAAGACCTGGCGTGCCCACAACGGCGTGGACTACGCAGCGCCCACCGGCACGCCGGTGCGCAGCGTGGGAGACGGCGTGGTGGAGTTCGCCGGCGTGCAGAACGGCTTCGGCAATGTGGTGTTCATCAAGCATCGCGGCGGCAACACCACGGTCTATGCCCACCTGAGCAAGATCAACGTGCGTCGCGGCCAGAGCGTGGCTCAGGGCGACAACGTCGGCGCGGTGGGCATGACGGGCTGGGCCACGGGCCCGCACCTGCACTTCGAATTTCGCGTCAACGGCGAAGTGCGCGATCCGCTCACCGTGGCCCGCCAGGCCGAGACGGTGCCGCTGTCGACCGCTTCGCGCCCTGCCTTCGACCGCCTGGCTGCAGGCTACCGCGTCCAGCTGGGCGCCGCAGCCATCATGCAGCAAGCCAGCGCACAGTGAGCGCTGACGCCGGGCGCGCGGCCATCCCGTGAACCCGCTGTTCATCGGCCTCATGTCGGGCACCTCGCTCGATGGGGTCGACGGCGTGCTGGCCGATCTTTCCGGCACAACGCCGCGCGTGCGAGGTCACGCCGCGCGGCCGCTGCCCGCCGACCTGCGCGCCGAACTCATGGCGCTCAACACGCCCCAGGGCACGAACGAACTGCATCGCGCGGCTCTGGCCGGCAATGCACTGGTGCGTGTGTATGCCGAGGTCGTCGCCGCGCTGCTGGACGAGGCAGGCCACCGTGCAGCCGACATCGCTGCCATCGGCGCCCACGGCCAGACCGTGCGCCACCAACCCGGCCTGCACGATGGCACGGGCTATACGCTTCAACTCAATCAGCCAGCGTTGCTGGCCGAACTCACGGGCATTGCAGTGGTGGCCGATTTCCGCAGCCGTGACGTCGCCGCTGGCGGCCAGGGCGCGCCGCTGGTACCGGCTTTCCACCATGCGCTGTTCGCGCGGGCCGGGCAGACCGTCGCGGTACTCAACCTGGGCGGCATCGCCAACATCAGCGTGCTGGCGGCCGATGGCGCCGTCACGGGCTTCGACTGCGGCCCCGCCAATGCGCTCATGGACCACTGGTGCCTGCAGCACACCCGCCAGCCCTTCGACCGCGATGGCGCATGGGCGGCGCAGGGCCGCGTTCTGCCCTCCCTGCTTGAGGCGATGATGGCCGAGCCGTTCCTCGATCAGCCGCCCCCCAAGAGCACGGGGCGCGACCTGTTCCACCCCGCCTGGCTGGCCTCGAAGCTGGTGGCCGCCGATGCGGTCGCGGCTTCCCCAGCCGATGTGCAGGCCACGCTGGCCGAGTTCACGGCCGAGGCCGCGGCCCGCCATGTGCGCCGCCATGCCGCCGACGCAGCGCGACTGCTGGTATGCGGCGGCGGCGCCCTCAACGGTCACCTGATGGCGCGGTTGGCCGCCCTGCTGCCCGGCGTGGCGGTGGCCTCCACCGATACCGCCGGCCTGCCGCCGCTGCAGGTCGAAGCCTGCGCTTTCGCGTGGCTGGCGCAACGCGCGCTCGCCGGCCGGCCCGGCAACCTTCCGGCCGTGACAGGCGCACAGGGCCCGCGCGTGCTGGGCGCGATCTACCCCGCCTGAAACCCGACCGGCTCAGCCCGGATCGGCCGCATCGGCGGCGCTGCCCGCCGGCGCACGCTCATGGCCGCGCAACTGCCAGAAAATCGCCGCCGAAGCCATCGTGATCAGGCCCATGCAGGCGAAGGTCGCATGGAAGGTGGCCAGTGTCTGCGCCTGCGATGCCGAGCCGAACACCCCCGTGAACGCCGCCAGCACCGCGCCCGCTGCTGCCACGCCCATCCCCATCGCCAGCATCTGCACCATCGACAGCAGACTGTTGCCGCTGCTGGCACGCGCGTTGTCGATGTCCTTGAGCGTGAGCGTGTTCATGGCCGTGAACTGCAGCGAATTGACGGCGCCGAAGCAGGCCAGCTGCAGGGTGAGCAGCCACCACGGCTGACCGTGGAAGGTGAGCGCGAAGCTGGCCATCGTCAGCCCCACCAGCAGCGTATTGGCCACCAGCACGCGACGGTAGCCCGCGCGCGTGATCAGTGGGGTGGCCAGCCGCTTCACCGCCATACCCGCGATGGCGACGGGTAGCATCATCAACCCCGCCTGCAGTGGCGAATAGCCCATGCCCACCTGCATGAGCAGCGGCACCAGGAACGGCATGCACGAGCTGCCCAGCCGCGAAAACAGGTTGCCCAGCAGGCCGATGGACAGCGTAGGGATGGAGAACAGCGAGGGTGAGAACAGCGGGTCGGGCCGTTTGGCGGCGTGCAGCCAGTAGGCCGCCAGGCTCGCCAGCCCGAACACCAGCAGCACCAGCACGCCAGCCTGTCGCAATCCCAGGCCCGACAGGCCGTCAAGCGCCAGCGAGATGCTCACCATGCCGAACGCCAGCATCAGGTAGCCGGCCAGGTCGAACCGGCCGGCCGACGGCAGCGGCGCACCGCGCATCGCCACCAGCGTGGCCACGCAGCCGATCACGCCCACCGGCACGTTGATCAGGAAGATCCAGTGCCACGAGGCGTATTCCACCAGCCAGCCGCCCAGCGTGGGCCCGATCAGCGGGCCGACCAGGCCGGGAATGGAGATGAAGCTCATCGCCGGCAGGAACATCTGCCGGGGGAACGAGCGCAGCACCGCCAGCCGCCCCACGGGCAGCAGCAGCGCGCCGCCCAGGCCCTGCACCACGCGCGCGGCCACCAGTTGCGCGAGGCTGGACGACACGGCGCAGAGCACCGATCCCAGCACGAACAGCGCGATGGCGCCCACGTATACGCGCCGTGTGCCGAAGCGGTCGGCGATCCAGCCCGAAGCCGGAATCAGCATCGCCATGGTGAGCGAATACGCCACCACCACGGACTGCATCCGGAGTGGGCTCTCGCCCAGACTGCGCGCCATCGACGGCAGCGCCGTGTTGACGATGGTGGCGTCCAGCGTCTGCATGAAGAAGCCGACCGCTACCAGCCACAGCAGGGTGTTGAGCGATTTCTCGGTGGCGGGATCGACCTGGGGAATCTTCACGGAAGCGAACGTGGGCGGGGGACGGAAACGAAAAAGCCGCCCGGTAGGGCGGCTCATGGTGCAGGGTGCGATCAGGTCGAGAAGCTCGATCCGCAACCGCAGGTGGTGGTCGCGTTCGGATTCTTGATCACGAACTGCGCGCCTTGCAGATCTTCCTTGTAGTCGATCTCGGCGCCGACCAGGTACTGGTAGCTCATGGCGTCGATGAGCAGCGACACGCCGTTCTTGGTCATGGTCGTGTCGTCGTCATTGGTGATCTCGTCGAACGTGAAGCCGTACTGGAAGCCCGAGCAGCCACCACCCTGCACGAACACGCGCAGCTTCAGGTCAGGGTTGCCTTCTTCGGCGATCAGGTCGGCCACCTTGGCGGCCGCACTGTCCGTGAAGACGATCGGCGAAGGCATTTCAGTCTGGATGTTTTCGGCTACGGCGCTCATGGGGTCTCTCCTGGAAGGAGTCGGAATGTCCGTCAATGGTATAGC
>JAGOCV010000351.1 GCA_017998575.1 Burkholderiaceae bacterium | reverse complement strand
GATCACGCACTGGTGCGCGCGGATCACGGCACGGGCCTGCTCGACGACTTCGTGGAGCGTGCCCTGCAGGGTCTGGTGCGACAGCACCATCTGCGTGGCATCGGTGGCGCGCTGCAGCGTGAACAGGTGCTCCTGCAGATTCTGTTCGGCCCGCACGCGCCCCGTGATGTCGTGGATGACGGCGAAGCGCGCATCGATGCCGCCATAGCGCACCGGGTTGGACATGACATCCACCGGGAACTCGCTGCCGTCGCGGCGCCGGTGCGTCCAGCCCTCGGCTACGCCCTGGTAGCCCTCGCGGATGCGGCGCTCCATGCGCTCGCGGTCACGCTCGGGCCGCATGTCCATCAGCGTGAGGCCCACCATCTCCTCGCGGCTGTAGCCGTACTGCTGCAACACCGCGTTGTTGACGGCCAGCAGGCGGCCCGTGCCTTCTTCGAACACCCACATCGGCATCGGGCCGTGCTCGAACAGGGCCTGCAGGCGCTCCTCGCTCTCGGCCAGGGCCGTCTCGGCGCGCTTGCGGTCGGTGATGTCGCGGCCCACCAGGATCAGGTCGCCCGCGCCTGCCTGCTGCTCGCCGAAGGGCACGACGTCGAACTCGAGCCAGATCTCGGCACCGGCACGCGTGTAGGCCAGCAGTTCCTGGCGCACGGCCTGCCGGCCGTGGACGGCGGACTGCAGGCGCTCGCGTGCCTGGGAACAGGTGTCGGGGCCATCCAGCCACGGCATCGGTCCGCCGGTGACGGCATCCGCCGCATGCCCGGTGAGCCGCTCGAAGGCCGGGTTGACGTAGAGCACGCGCGTCGCCGGCGCCTCCAGCCCGTCTTCGCCATGCTCGGGCTCCACGCGGGCGATCACCACGATGTCGTTGATGCGCTCCACGGCATTGCGCAGCAGCAGCAGCTCGGCCTGAGATTTCTTGCGTTGCGTGATGTCCTGAATCACGCCCGAGCGCTTGACCGCCTCTCCGCCCGTGCCCCGGTACAGCTGGCCGCGCTTGAGCATCCAGCGCACCGTGCCGTCGGGCATCTGCACGCGGAACTCGATGTCCATCGTGCCCTCGCGACGGGCTGCAGTCCGGCGGTGCTCCGCGAAAGCCTCGACGTCGTCGGGGTGGATGCGCGCCATCAGGGCGGCGTCGCCCTCACGGGCGTCAGCGCGCGAGAGGCCGAACAACTCGTACACCTCGTCCGACCACCAGCTCTCGCCGGTGCGCAGGTCGTGCTCCCAGTTGCCGATGCGGCCCACGCGCAGGGCGTCCACCAGGCGGCGCTGCGTCTCGCGCAGCCGGGCATAGATGCGCGCTTCCTGCATCTCGGCCTTGCGCAGTTCGGTGATGTCGCTGAAGACGACCAGGCCGCCGATCAACGCGCCGCCTGCGTCGGTGAGCGGCCGGTAACTGCAGCGCAGCACGCAGCCGCCGGGCACGAGGTCGTTGCGCACGGCGATGTCGGCCTGACCGGATTCTCCCTGCATGGCGCGATGCAGCGGCTGCTCCTGCAGTTCGAGCTGGCGATCGGAGTCGGGCATGAACAGCCCGAACTTCGCCGTCCAGGCCTGTGGGTCACCCATGTTGGCGACGATGGGAAAGATGCTGGCGGCCGCCGCGTTGAAGAGCAGGAGATTGCCCTGGAGATCGGCCGCCCACAGGCCTTCATGCATGCTGTTGAAGACCAGCGCCTGCGTGGCCTGGGCCTGACGGCTGCGCTGCAGTTCTTCCTGCAGCGCTTCCTGGCGCTGCTGTAACGCGTCGGCCATGTGGTCGAGCGCGGCGCCCACGCGCACCAGTTCATCCGCCGTGGCGCCACCGAGCGTGCCCACGCGCTCGGTGAGCGCGCCTGCGGCCACGCGGTCGGCCGTGTCGAGGATGCGGCGCACCGGGTGCGTCAACGCGCCGCCGCCCAGTCGCCAGGCCAGACCCGCGCCCAGCCCGGTCAGCAGCAGAAGCAGCAGCACTTCGGTGTAGAGCGCGCGCATGCTCGGACCGACCACCTGCGCGCGTTCCAGGCTGATCGAAGCCATGAGCCGCGAGCCGGCCTCGCCAGCCGCCGGAGCGAAAGCGTAGATGCGTTCCTGGCCGCCCGGATCGGTGCCCTCGACCACGCCAGACTCACCCGCCTCCACGGCGCGGCGGATCACTTCGGCGCGTACGGCGTTGCCGACCTCGATCGTCTCGCCCGCCTGCGCAGCCAGCACGGTGCCATGGCGGTCGACCACCGTCAGGCGCGCGCCCGGCGGCAGGCGCACGTCGGTCAGCCGTTCGGCCAGCCCGGCAAGATCGAGCGACAGGTAGATCACACCGGTGGGCAGTCCCTGGGCATCGCGCTGCGGCAGGCCGAAGCCCAGCGCCTTCACGCGACTCACACGCCCCTGCATGTACTCGCCGACGGCGAAGTCGTCATGTGCCAGCGCTTCGCGGAAATCGAGGCGGTCGCCCACATTCAGGCCGACGGCCGCGCGCGCGCGGCCGCTGCAGCGGATCACGCCATCGAGGCCGACGAGGCCGACGTCCGCATAGTGGGGAAAGCGCTCCACCACGTGGGCGAGGTAGTTCTCGCAACGCTGGACGTCGCCCTCGCGCAGTTCGGCCGAACTCGCCACGGCCGTGAGCAGGCCGCGCGCCGCGTCGGAGACGCCCGCCAGACTGCTGGCGGCGAGCGATACCGACAATTCGAGACTGGCGCGCGAAGCCTCCAGCGCCCGCCGCGCGTCGCGCAGCGAGGTGACGATGGAGAACGCCATCAGCGGCAGCACGGCCACCAGGACGAGCAGCGCCAGGCGCGCCTGCAGCTTGTGGTGCAGCTTCACGCGGAGAAAACGGTCTACAGCGGGGAACGCTCGCGCATCAGCGCGGCGGTCGGCTTTCGTTGACGAGCAGCCAGTACACCTTCACCTGGCGCAGCTTGTCGGTGAACTCGCCGAAATCGACCGGCTTGCGAACAAAGCTGTTGGCCCCGTTCTTGTAGCTGGCGATGATGTCTTCTTCCTCGCTGGAGGACGTGAGCATGACCACCGGCACGAAGGCCGTGCGCGGATCGGCGCGCATGCGTTGCAGCACTTCGAGGCCCGTGAGCTTGGGCAACTTCAGGTCGAGCAGCACCACTTCGGGCTGCACGGTGACGTCGCGGCCGGCGTGCTTGCCTTCGCCGAACAGGTAATCCAGCGCCTCGACCCCGTCATGGGCAACGGCAATCTGGTTGCGGATGCCGTTTTCCTGCAGCGTCAGCAGGGTGAGTTCGAGGTGATCGGGGTTGTCCTCGACGACCAGAATGGTTTTTTCCTTCATGCGCGTCCTCAGCAGCCTCTCAAGGTTTTGGCAAATTTATCAGATTTATCAAATTCTCGCCAGCATTCGCAATTTCCTCGAATTTCAGCGAAATTTTCGGAGGTCGCCGGGGCGTTACAGCAGAGGAACGGCCTCGTCCTTGAGCTGCCCTCTGAGCACCTCGTAATCGGGCACGACGGTGCGCACGGTGTCCCAGAAGCGCGGGCTGTGGTCCATCACGCGCAGGTGGCTCAGTTCGTGGGCCACCACGTAGTCGATCACCGGCAGGCGGAAATGGATCAGCCGCCAGTTGAGGCGGATCGAGCCGTCTGCGCTGGCGCTGCCCCATCGCGTGCTCGCACTGGACAGCGCGAGCTTGTGCCACTTCACGCCCAGCAACGGCGCGAAATGGTCGAGACGCTCGATGAACACGCGACGGGCCTGACGCATCAGCCAGGCCTGGGT
>JAGOCV010000071.1 GCA_017998575.1 Burkholderiaceae bacterium | reverse complement strand
TCGGCCGTGGGCCAGAAGATCACCACCATCGAAGCCGTGGCGACCGACCGCGTCGGCCAGGCGGTGCAGCAGGCCTGGGTGAAGGCCGACGTGGCGCAGTGCGGCTACTGCCAGAGCGGCCAGATCATGAGCGCCACCGCGCTGCTCAAGGCCAACCCGAAACCGAGCGATGCCGAGATCGACGGCGCCATGGCCGGCAACATCTGCCGCTGTGGCACGTATGCGCGCGTGCGCATCGCCATCAAGGACGCGGCCCGCACGCTGGCCTGAAAGGACGCACCATGCACCTGAACACCCACACCGCCGACCAGATCCGCGCCCACCTGCCGCCTGCCCTGGCGCACCGCCTGGACGGTGCCGAGGCGCCTGAAGGCATGGCGCGCCGCAGCTTCCTGAAGATGGCCACGGCCTCCGGCTTCGCGCTGGGCGCCTACCCCTTCATGGCGAACGCTCAGCAGGGCGCAGCCCCGGCCGCCACGGGCCTCAAGCCCGATCAGCAGCCCGCCGCGTTCGTGAAGATCGCGCGCGATGGCACGGTCACGGTCACCATCAACCGCCTGGAGTTCGGCCAGGGCACGCACACCGGCCTGGCCATGGTGCTGGCCGAGGAACTCGACGCCGACTGGAGCCGCGTGCAGGCAGTGCATGGCAACGCGGACCCGGCCTACAACGACCCCGCCTTCGGCATGCAGATCACCGGCGGGTCGACGGCGGTGAAGCACTCGTACACCCAATACCGCGAGCTCGGCGCGCGCACGCGTGCCATGCTGCTCGCGGCGGCCGCGAAGCAGTGGAACGTGCCCGTGGCTTCGCTGGCCACCGAGCGCGGCGTGGTGATCGGCCCCGGCGGCAAGAAGCTGGCCTACGGCGCCCTGGCCGACGCCGCCATGCAACAGCCCGTGCCGGTGCAGGTCACGCTCAAGGACCCGTCGCGCTTCAAGCTCATCGGCCAGCCCACGACGCGGCTGGACGCGAAAGCGAAATCCAGCGGCCGGCAGGGCTTCGGCATGGACGTGCGCCTGCCCGGCATGCTCACCGCCGTGCTCCAGCACCCGCCGGTGTTCGGCAGCCAGGTGGCCTCGGTCGATGACGCCGCCGCGCGCGCGGTGAAAGGCGTGAAGGCCGTGCTGCGCGTGCCGCTGCACGACGGCGGCGAAGGCGTGGCCGTGGTGGCCGAAGGCTACTGGGCCGCGAAGCAGGGCCGAGATGCACTGAAGGTGCAGTGGAACGACGCCGGCCGCGAAAAGGTGGACAGCGCACAGCAGCTCGTGAACTACCGCGCCCTGGCCGCGAAGACCGGCAACGTGAAGCACGACGCTGACATGGCGCCGCTGGCCAACGCGCCGCACAAGATCAGCGCCGAGTTCGTCTTCCCTTACCTGGCGCATGCGCCCATGGAGCCGCTGAACTGCACGGTCCAGCTGACCGGCAGTGGTGCCACCGCGAAGGCCACGGTGTGGACCGGCACCCAGATGCCGGGGCTGGACACGGCCGCCGCCGCGCGCACGCTGGGCGTCAAGCCCGAGCAGGTGACCATGAACGTGCAGATGGCCGGCGGCGGCTTCGGCCGGCGCGGCCTGCTGACCAGCGACTTCGTGGTCGAGGCCTGCACCATCGCGAAAGCGGCGCAGGCGGCTGGCCTGAGCGCACCGGTGCGCACGGTGTGGAGCCGCGAAGACGATGTGCGCGGCGGCTACTACCGCCCCATGCACCTGCACCGCGCCGAGATCGGCTTCGATGCGCAGGGCCAGGTGCTGGCCTGGGACCACGTCATCGTGGGCCAGTCCATCATGGCCGGCACCTTCTTCGAACCCATGATGGTCAAGGGCGGCGTGGACGAGACCATGGTCGAAGGCATGGGCAAGCCTTACAGCGTTCCGATGCGCCTCTCGGCCCACCACCCGAAGCTCAACGTGCCGGTGCTGTGGTGGCGCAGCGTGGGCTCCACCCACACGGGCTATGTGATGGAGACGCTGATCGACGACATCGCGCGCGCCACCAAGCAGGACCCGGTGGCCTACCGCCTGAAGCTGATGGACGACAAGGCCGTGCGCCACCGCGCCGCGCTGCAGCTCGCGGTGGACAAGAGCGGCTACGGCAAGAAGACCTTGCCTGCCGGTCGCGCCTGGGGTGTGGCGGTGCACGAGTCCTTCGACTCGGTGGTGGCCTACGTGGTCGAGGCCTCGGTGGTCGACGGCGCGCCCAGGCTGCACCAGGTCACGGCCGGCGTGCACTGCAACCTCGCGGTGAACCCCAAGAGCGTGGAGGCGCAGATCCAGGGCGGGGCGCTGATGGGCCTGTCCATGTGCCTGCCGGGCGCGGCCATCACCCTGAAGGACGGCGTGGTGGAGCAGAGCAACTTCGGCGATTTCGCGGTGCCGCGCATCACCGACATGCCGGCCATCGCGGTGCACCTGGTGCCCAGCGCCGACGCGCCCACCGGCGTGGGCGAACCGGGGGTGCCGCCGCTGGCGCCCGCGTTCGCCAACGCCATCGCGAGCCTGACTGGCAAGCCGCTGCGCGAGCTGCCGTTCAAGCTGGCCTGAGGGCCGGCGGCTCGGCGTCCAGCGCCTGCTGGCACAGGAAGTCCAGCAGGCGCTCGGCCGCGGGCGTGAGCTCGCTGCGGTCACGGAAGCAGATCGCGAACTGGCGGTGCGCCCAGTCGTTGAGCAGCGGCACGATGCGCACCTGCCCGCTCGACACGTAGGGCGGGCTGACCTCGCGCGGCACCACGCTGATGCCGAGCTGGGCGCCCACCACGCGGAACGCCGCGTCGAAGTTCGACACCACCACCCGGTAGCGCATGGTCTTGCCCGCCTTGGTGGCGGCGCGGTGCAGCATGGTGTGCACCGCCGTCGAGGGCTGCAGGCCCACGTGTTCGTACGCCAGCGTTTCCTCGAAGTGCACCGCCTTGCGCTGTGCCAGCGGATGGCCGCGGGGCACGGCCAGCGCCAGTTCGTCGCGCCGGTAGGGGCGCGAGGCAAGCCCGCCGAAATCGGTGTGCGTCCAGCACACGCCGAGCGAGACCACGCCTTCGCGCACCATGCCCACGATGTCCTTGGAGAAGCGCTCCTCGATGTCGACCTTGATGTCGTGGTGCTCGGGCGCGCGCATGAACTGGGCCAGATCGTCGAGCAGGGACTCGGCGATCGCCGAGGCGCTCGCCACCAGGCGCACCTGGCCCTTGATGCCGCCCTTGAACGCGGCCATGTCGGCCTCGATGCGGTCCATGGTGAACAGCAGCGTGCGCGCGTGTTCCAGCAGCGCGCGGCCGGCCGGCGTGGGCTCGGCCCCGCGCCGGCCCCGCACCAGCACCGGCGTGCCGATGGTCTCTTCCAGTTGGGCGATGCGCTTGCTGATGGCTGAAGGCTCGATGTGCTCTTGCGCCGCCGCGTCCTTCATGTTGCCGTGGTCGCACACCGCCACCAGCAGCCGAAGGGTCTTGAGGTCCAGGTCTCGCATGGTGAATACCCTTGCTTTAAGTTCCAGATCGGAATTCATCGGTAGCTGAAACATCACTTGATGTTCGCAAGGGAAATCATAGACTGCCTCCCACACGCAAGGAGACACGACCCCATGGCCCAGTTGCCCGCCCACGCCGTCGTCCGCGAAGTCGGACTGCGGGATGGATTGCAAAGCATCCCCACCATCCTGAGCACCGCACGCAAGTGCGAGTGGATCAGCGAGGCGTTCGCGGCCGGGCAGCGCGAGATCGAGGTCGGCTCTTTCGTGCCGGCCCGGCTGCTGCCCCAACTGGCCGACACGGCCGAGTTGCTGGCCCACGCCAAGACCCTGCCAGGCCTGTCGGCCTCGGTGCTGGTGCCCAACCTCCAGGGCGCCGAGCGCGCGCTGCAGGCCGACGCCGACCTGATGATCCTGCCGCTCTCGGCGAGCCACGCCCACAGCCTGGCCAACCTGCGCAAGGCGCCCGACGAGGTGGTGGCGGAGATGGCCCGCATCCGCGCAGCGCGCGACTCCTCGGGCCGCCGCACCCTGATCGAAGGCGGCGTGGGCACGGCGTTTGGCTGCACCCTGCAAGGCGAGGTGAAACCCGCCGAAGTGCTGCGCCTGATGCAGGCCCTGCTGGATGCCGGGGCCGACCGCGTGAGCCTGGCCGATACCGTGGGCTACGCCGACCCGGCCTCGGTGAGCCGCCTGTTCGAGCAGGCGCTGCGCCTGGCGGGCGAGCGATTCTGCTGCGGCCACTTCCACGACACGCGCGGCCTCGCGCTGGCGAACGTGTACGCCGCCCTGCAGGTGGGCGTGTCGCGCTTCGACGCCTCGCTGGCCGGCATCGGCGGCTGCCCGCATGCCCCGGGCGCCAGCGGCAACGCCGCCACCGAAGACCTGGCCTTCATGCTGCAGGCGGCAGGCGTGCGCACCGGTCTTTCGCTGGACCGTCTGCTGGCCCTGCGCGCCAAGGTGGTGGGCTGGCTGCCGGACGAACAGACCCACGGAGCGCTGTGGCGCGCCGGCCTGCCCAGGCTGACGGCCGCCGCCACCCATTGACCGCTTCATCCCCGAATGCCCGCCATGAACCCCACCCCCACCGGCCTCCCCCTCGAAGGCGTTCGCGTCGTCGAGTTCACCCACATGGTCATGGGCCCCACCTGCGGCATGATCCTGGCCGACCTCGGCGCCGAGGTCATCAAGGTCGAGCCGCCCGGCGGGGACAAGACGCGCGACCTGCCCGGCCTGGGCATTGGCTTCTTCCGCAGCTTCAACCGCAACAAGAAAAGCGTGGTGATCGACCTGCACACCGACGAAGGGCGGGCCAGCGCGGTGGAACTGATCGGCCAGTGCGACGTGCTGCTGGAGAACTTCCGCCCCGGCCTGATGGACAAGCTGGGCCTGAGTCAGGCCGCGCTGCGCGCGCGCTTCCCGCGCCTGATCTATGTCTCGCACAAGGGCTTCCTGCCCGGCCCCTACGAGGATCGGCTGGCCCTCGACGAGGTGGTGCAGAACATGGCCGGCCTGACCTACATGACCGGACCGGTCGGCCGCCCGCTGCGCGCGGGCTCCTCCGTGAACGACATCATGGGCGGCATGTTCGGCGCCATTGGCGTGCTGGCCGCCTTGCGCGAGCGCGATCGCACCGGCCAGGGACAGGAAATCCAGAGCGCCCTGTTCGAGAACTGCTGCCTGCTGGCCGCGCAGCACATGCAACAGCACCTGATGACCGGCGAGGTGCCGCCGCCTTTTCCCTCGCGCGTCTCGGCCTGGAGCGTCTACGACACCTTCACCGTGGCGGGCGGCGAGCAGCTCTTCGTGGCCGCGGTGAGCGACAAGCAGTTCACCGCCCTGTGCCAGGTGATCCAGCGGCCCGATCTCGCCAGCGACCCGGCCCTGGCCACCAACGCGCAGCGCGTGGCGGTGCGCCCGGCCTTGTTGCAGACCTTGGGCGAGACCCTGCAGCACAAGGACCTCGACACGCTGTGCGCCCAGCTTCAGGCCGCCGGCTTGCCCTACGCCAAGGTGGTGCGCCCGGACCAGCTGCTGCACGACGAGCACCTGATCGCCAGCGGCGGCCTGGTGCCCATGCAGACCGACGGCGGAGAGCCCACGCAGGTGGTGCTGCTGCCCCTGCTCATGGGCGGGCGCCGGCCGGGCGTGCGCCATGCGCTGGCCCGGGTCGGCGAGCACACCGAGGAAATCCTCGGTGTCGCGCACCCGGCCTGATTCCTTCCGACACGACCACACAGGAGACCGACATGACCCCATCCTCTTTCAACCGCCGCACCGTGCTCGCCCTGGGAGCGGCCAGTCTGCTGGGCACGCCCGCCGTGTGGGCGCAGGGTGCCGCGCCGCTGCGCGTGATCCTGCCGGTGGGCGCCGGCTCCGGCGTGGACACCATCATCCGCTCGGCGCAGAACGCCTTGTCCAAGGCCCTGGGCGGGCAGGCGGTGGTCATCGAGAACCTGCCGGGCGCGGGCGGCATCACGGGCACGGCCGCGCTGGTCAAGGCCGCGCCGGACGGCCACACGGTGGCCTTCATCTCGAACAACCACTCGGTCAACCCCAGCGTCTACAAGAGCGTGCCCTACGACAGCCTGAACGACATCACGCCCATCAGCGTGGTCGGCGGCTCGCCCTTTCTGCTGGTCGTGAACCCGGCCCGCCTGCCGGTGAAGGACGCGAAAGAGTTGCAGGCGCTGCTGCTGTCCAAACCCGGGCAATTCAACATGGGCTCGTCGGGCAACGGCACCATCATCCACCTCGCGGGTGAGATGTTTGTGGACGCCGTGGGCGCGAAAGTGCAGCACGTGCCTTACAAGGGCATGGGACCGATGATGACGGACATCATCGCGGGCCAGGTGGACTTCGGCGTGGCCGCCGTGCCGGCCGCGCAGGGCCACCTCGCTTCCGGACGCATGCGCGCGATCGGCGTCATGAGCAAGGCCCGCGTGGCCTCGCTGCCGGACGTGCCCACCATCGCCGAGCAGGGCTTTCCCGCGGTGGACGTGGCCGGCTGGTTTGCGCTGATCGGGCCCAAGGGGCTGCCGACCGCGCAGGTCGACCGGTTGCAAAAGGCCGTGGTGGCGGCCTTCGAAGACCCGGAGGTCAAGGCCGCGATGGCCAAGCAGGACAACTTCATCAGTCCGAGCACGCCCGATGCGGCTGCGCGCTTTCTGAAGTCGGAGCAGGAACGCTATGGCCGCCTGGTGGCCAAGGCGCAGGTCAAGCTCGACTAACTCAGAACGTGGCGAGGTCGAACGGCCCGCCCTGTTCCAGCGCGCGCTGGTAGGCCGGCCGCTCGTGGATGCGGCGCAGCCAGTCAGCGAGCTTGGGCCGGTGCTTGAGCAGGCCGCGCGCGGCGGCGGCTTCGATGCCGAAGCTCATCTGCACATCGGCCGCGCTGAACGAGCGGCCGGCGAACCACGGGCCGTGCTCGGTGAGTTCGGCTTCGAGGTAATCGAAGTGGCGCTTGAGGTTGGGCGTGACGAGCAAGCCCTTGACCTGCGAGGAGATCGCCTTGGCCACCGGTCGCACGATGAATGGGCTCTTGCGCTCGATCTGGTCGAACACCAGCTGCAGCAGCAGCGGCGTGGCCAGCGAGCCCTCTGCGTAGTGCAGCCAGTAGCGGTAACGCAAAAAGCTGGGCGTGCCGCGTTCGGGGGCGAATTGGCCTTCGCCGTAGGTCTCGACGAGGTATTCAAGGATCGCTCCCGACTCGGCCAGCGTGGCCTTGCCGTCGGTCACCACCGGCGACTTGCCCAGCGGGTGCACCTTCTGCAACGAGGCCGGCGCCAGCATGGTCTTGGGGTCGCGGTCGTAGCGTTCGATCTGGTACGGCACGCCCAGCTCCTCGAGCAGCCAGAGCACGCGCTGCGAGCGCGAGTTGTTCAGGTGGTGGACCGTGAGCATGGAAGACCTTTCAGGGAGTGAGGAGCCGTGCCAGTGTAGGGCCGGATTCAGGCCAGGGCCGGGGGCAGGGCCCGTGCCAGGAAATCCCAGACCCGGCGGATGCGCGGGTTGCTGCGGATCTCTCGGTGCACCGCGAGCCACATCGGCAAAGGCGGGATCGGCAACATTGGCAGCAGGGGCACGAGGTCGGGGTTGCGCCGCGCCACGTAGCGCGCCAGAAAACCGACACCGAGCCCTGCGTCCACGGCGGCCTGGTAGGCATTGAGGTCGTCGGTGCGCACGGCGAAGGCCTCGCGTTCCATCGGGTAGCCCATGGCCGCGAAGCCGCGCAGGATGTCGGTCTGGCGGTCGTTGCCCACCAGATCGTGTGCGAGCAGGTCCTGCGGTTCGCGCGGCGTGCCCCGGCGGCGCAGGTAGTCGCGGTGCGCATAGGCGCCCAGGGCCACCTGGCCGACCTTCCTGCACAGCAGGGTGGCCTGGTCGGGCCGCACCATGCGCAGCGCGATGTCGGCCTCGCGCTGCAACAGGTTGCTCACCGCATTGCTCGACACCAGCTCCACCTGAATGTCCGGATGGAGCTGGCGCATCTGCAGCAGCACCGGCGGGAGCAGCACGCAGGTCACCGGCTGGCTCGCGCTGATGCGCACCGTGCCCTGCACGTCCTTCTGCGCGCCGGCAGCCTGGCGCGCGATCTGGTCCGCCGCACCTGCCATGGCGCGCGCCGCGTCGGCCAGGCGGTGAGCGTGCGCTGTGGGCACGAGGCCGCGGCCGGTGCGCTCGAACAGCACCACGCCGAGCTGTGCCTCGAGCTCGCCGATGTGGCGGCCCACCGTGGGCTGGGTCGTGGCCAGGGCGCGCGCGGCGGCCATCAGGCTGCCCCGGTCGAGCGCCGCGAGGAAGGACCGGATGAGGGTCCAGTTGAATTCCCCGGTATTCATTTGTGCATGACTGGTGTTCAGGTTCTGCCAATTGTGAATGGGATGATCTGTTTCCACAATCGATGCCATGGCACCGGCGGTCGGTGTTTTCCGGAGTTCCTCATGAATGCCATGTCTTCGTCTTCTTCCTCTGCTGACACGGTGCTGGTGCTCGGCGGGCGGGGCCGCTTCGGCCTGGCCGCGGTGCAGGCCTTTGCGCGCGACGGCTGGCGCGTCTTTGCGCAGCTGCGCCCCGGTGCGCAGGCGCCCACGGTGGCTGGTGTGCAATGGCTGGCGCAATCGGTGGACACGCCGCAGGCCGTGGCCGAGCTGGTGGCCCGGGTGCGGCAGGCAGGTGGTGCCGCCGTGGTGGTGCACGCGCTCAACCCCAGGGAGTACACCCGACCGGCCTGGGTGCGCGAGGCCGGGCCCCTGCTGCACAGCGGCATGGCGGTGGCGCAGGCGCTGGGGGCCACGCTGATGCTGCCGGGCAACGTCTACAACTTCGGGCAAGGCATGCCAACGGTGTTGCTCGAGGGCGCGCCGCACCGCCCGACCACGGCCATGGGCCGCATCCGCACCGAGATGGAGGCTGGGTTGCAGGCCGTTGCCCAGCGGGGCGGGTTGCGCGCGGTGATCGTGCGCGCCGGCAACTTCTTCGGACAGGGGCAGGGCACCTGGCTGGACCGCGCGATGCTCACCGGCATCCGCCGCGGCAAGCTGGTGTTTCCCGGCCCGCTGGACGCCGCCACGCCCTGGGCCTATCTGCCCGATCTGGCGCAGACCTTCGTGGACTTGGCGCGCGTGCGCCACGCCTTGCCGGCGTTCGAGTCGCTGCATTTCAGCGGCCACACGCTCACCGGCCACGACTGGGTGAATGCCCTGCAGGCGCTGGCCCGCGAGCAAGGCTGGCTGCGCGAAAACGAGGCCCTGCGTGTGGGCGGCATGCCCTGGCCCCTGATCCAGGGACTGGGCGTGTTCATGCCGACCCTGGGGGCGCTGGCTGAGTTGCGCTACCTCTGGAACCAGGCTCATCGGCTGGACAACCGCCACCTGCTCGAGCGCATCGGCAGCGAGCCGCACACACCCTGGCCGCAGGCCTTGCAACACACGCTGCAGGGCCTGGCCCTGCTGGGCGCCGAGGGCGCGACCCCGTGGCCCGCGCGGGCCTGACGGCCATGGACCGCCGAACCTTCATCCGCGTTGCGGGCGGTGGCGCGATCGCCGTCACCCTGGGCGGCTGCGACAGCGCCTTGCCGCCCGAGGCCATCGCCGCCTGGCAGGGGCCGGGCGAGCAGGCCGACGTGCGCCGCTGGCTGGTGGGGCATGCGCTGCTCGCGCCGCATTCGCACAACCTGCAGTCCTGGTTGGTGGACCTGGGCGTGCCCGGCGAGATCACGCTCTTCGTTGACCGCCGCCGCCTCTTGCCCCAGACCGATCCGCACTCGCGGCAGATGATGCTGAGCCAGGGGTGCTTCATCGAACTGCTCGACCTCACGGCACGGCAGAAGGGCTTGCGCGCGCAGATCGAGCTCTTCCCGCAGGGCGCCTTCGGCCCCGCCACGGTCGACACACGGCCGACGGCTCGCATTCGCCTGGTGCCCGATGCGTCGGTGCGCCCCGACCCGCTGTTTGCACAGATATTCAAGCGCCGCACGAACCGCGAAGCCTACGAGGCGCGCGAACCCGAGGCCGCCGCCTTGAGCGCAATCGCCGCCAGCGTGCGGCCGCACCCGGTTCGGGTCGGGTTCGTCGGCGCTGCGCAGCCCGAGGCGCTGGCGCAGCACCGCCGCATCGCCCGCGAGGCCTGGCGCATCGAGCTCGTCACGCCGCGCACGGTGATGGAGTCGCTGCAGGTGTTGCGGGTCGGCCCGGACGAGATCGCGCGGCACCGAGACGGCATTTCGCTCAATGCGCCCATGGCGCGCGCGCTGGCGGCGGTGGGATTGTTCGACCGCCGCCAGGTGCCGGCGCCCGACAGCTACTCGACCCGCACCCAGATCGAGGATTTCAACGCGCGGATCGAGCGCACCCCTGCCTTCTTCTGGCTGGTGACCGAGGGGAACGACCGCTTCACGCAGGTCCAGGCCGGCCGTGCCTATGTGCGCGCCCAGCTGGCCGCGACGGCCGCCGGTCTGTCGATGCAGCCGCTGTCACAGGCGTTGCAGGAGTACCCCGAGCAGGCCGCGCCCTATGCCGAGATCCACCGGCTGCTGGATGCGCCCGCGCCGCACTTCACGGTGCAGATGTGGACCCGGCTGGGCCATGCGCCGGCCATCGAGCCCTCGCCGCGGCGCGGGTTGCAGGCGCACCTGCTCAGCTGAGCTCGAAGGCCGCGTCGGCCAGCGCCACGCCGTTCACCAGCACCTCGATGCGGTGCGTGCCGGGGTAGAGCGTGCGCGTGGTCACGGGCTTGAGGCTGTGGCGCTTCTCCAGCGTGCGCAGCTCGCCGGGAGCGAGCGTGAGCTTCCAGCCCTTGAACACCTTGGGCGAGGTGCTGCCGTTGGCGCGCACATGGTGCACTGCGTAGTCCACCACCAGCGGCTGGGGTTGGCGCGAGCGCGAGCGCAGCTCGGCCCTCAGGCCGATCTCGCCGCCCACCGCCGCGCGCACCGCGCTGAGCGTGAGCGTGGCTTCGCCCTGCAGGCCGCTGGCCAGTCCCCAGGCCGCCAGCGTGGGCGCGTGGCCGGCCTTGATGAGGCCGCGGCTGGCGTGGCGCAGCAGGGCGCTGCGCGCGTCGGGCGCGTCGATCAGGTGCTCGCGCACCCAGCGGGCCACGAGCTCGGGGTGGTCCTTGGCGATGTCGTTGAGGTGGTTGGCCACGCTGCGGCGCACGTAGCTGCTGGGGTCGTCCTGCAGCGCGCGCAGCAGGGGCAAAGTGGGTGCCGGGTCCACCACCAGGGCCTGCAGCCGCAGGCCCCAGGGCAGGCGAGGGCGGCTGCCTTCGCTGACCAGCCGGCGCACGTGCGCGCTCGGGTCGTCGAGCCACCGGCCCAGGGTGTCGAAGGCCAGGGTGGGGTGGCGCTGGATCAGTGGCCGGATGGCGAACTCGGCGGTAAAGCGCTGTGTGATGGCATGCAGGCAGGCCAGGCCGCGCCGGGCAGTGGCCTCGTCGGCCACGCCTCGGCGCGCCACGAATTCGCCCACGGCCCACAGGGCCCAGCCGCCGATGCCGTGTTCGTCGCGCGCTTCGCCGAGCTTGAGCGGTTCGCCCTGGGCATCCAGGTCCAGTGGCGGCGCCAGGCTGGCTTCGATCACGTCGCAGGCGGCGTTGAAGTTCTCGGGCAGGGTGGCCTCCAGCGCGTCGGCGAGTTGCATGGCGCGGGCCTTGAACTCCAGTTGCGCCAGGCCGGTGGCGGCCCGGGTCTCGAAGCCCTGGCGGTCGAAGCGCTGCCACGCGCGGTGGAGGTGGTGGCCGGCGTTGGTGACGGTGGCGGCGCTGATGAGGTTCTTGAACGGTTCCATGGTGTCAGATCAGCCGTTGCAGGAGGCCGGCGAGCGCATGGCGCACGGTGGCCTGGCGCACGGCGGCGCGGTCGCCGTCGAAGCGCTGGTGTTCGGTGAAGACGCCCTGAGGCGTGGCCCAGCCGAACCAGACCGTGCCCACCGGCTTCTCGGCGCTGCCGCCGGTGGGGCCGGCCACGCCGGTGACGGCCACGGCGAGCTGGGCCGGCGAGTGCGCGAGCGCGCCCGAGGCCATGGCGCGCGCCACCGGTTCGCTCACCGCGCCGTGCTGCTCGATCAGCACGGCCGGCACGCCGAGCATGCCGTGCTTGGCGGCATTCGAGTAGGTGACGAAGCCGCGCTCGAACCAGTCGCTGGAGCCCGAGACATCGGTGCAGGCACCGGCGATCAGCCCGCCCGTGCAGCTCTCGGCGGTGGCCATCATCAGGCCGCGCGCCTTCAGGGCGGTGGCGAGGCGGTTGACCAGGTCGGTGGTGGTGTCGGGCATGTTCAGTGCCTCCAGAAGGCGATGACGAGGAGGGTGCAGAAGGCGGCGGCGAAGTCATCGAGCAGGATGCCGAAGCCGCCGCGCGGGCCAAAGCCCTTGAAGGTCCGGTCGGCCCAGGCCATGGGGCCGATCTTGACCATGTCGAACAGCCGGAAGATCAGAAAGGCCGCGAGCTGCGCCCAGAAACCGGCGGGCGAGATCATCCACAGCACCAGCCAGAACGCGACCACCTCGTCCCACACGATGTGGCCGGAGTCGGCCACGCGCATGTGGCGCGCGGTGACGGTGCAGGCCCACCAGCCTGCGAGCGTGGCCGCGGCGATCACCACGGCCCAGGACAGGGGTGTGAGCAGGGGGTCCAGCAGCAGGAAGGCGACCCAGGCCCAGAGCGTGCCGGCCGTGCCCGGCGCCAGGCGGCTCAGGCCGGCCCCCGCGCCGAGCGCCAGGAAGTGGGCCGGGTGGGCGAACAGGAAGCGCCAGGTGGGGCGGGTGAGAGGCGCGTGTGCGGCGGTGTCGGGCATGGGAATGATCGGGCGGGGACTCAGGCGAAGTGGTCGAAGCCGACGGCGTCCAAGGGTCGCTCCTGGCCGGCCGCGTCGAGCAGGCGCAGGCCCGGTGTCGCCGTGACGCGACCGATGCGGGTGACCGGCGTGCCGCTGTCGGCCGACGCCTGGGCCACGGCAGCGCGCGCCTCGGGCGCGGCGGTGAACAGCAGCTCGTAGTCGTCGCCGCCGGCCAGGAGGCATTCGAGCCGATGGGCTTCGGGCAAGCCGTGCAGGATGGATGCCACAGGCAGGTCGGGCAGGTCAATTTCCGCCCCCACGCCGCTGGCCTGCAGGAGGTGGCCGAGGTCGCCAGCCAGGCCGTCGCTCAGGTCGATGGCCGCGTGGACGCCCGGCGTGGCGGCCAGCGCCACGCCCAGCGCATTGCGCGGCGTGGGTCGTTCCAGCCGCGCGCGCGCTTCGGCATCCACGGCCGCGCCGGCCCAGGCGGTGCCGCGCAGTTGCTCCAGCGCCAGCCGGGCTTCGCCTGTGCGGCCGCTCACATACAGGTCGTCGCCCGCGCGCGCGGCGTCGCGCCGGAGCGCCCTGCCGGGGCGGACCTCGCCGAAGACGGTGATGCACAGGTTGAGCGGGCCGCGGGTGGTGTCGCCACCCACCAGCGGGCAGGCGTGCGCATCGGCCAGCGCGAACAGCCCTTGGGCGAAGCGCGCGAGCCAGTCGCCATCGGCGTGGGGCAGGGCGAGCGCGAGTGTGAAACCGAGCGGGCGCGCGCCCATGGCGGCGAGGTCGCTCAGGTTCACGGCCAGGGCTTTGTGGCCGAGTGCTTCGGGGTCCACGTCGGGGAAGAAGTGCCGGCCTTCGACCAGCATGTCGCTGGAGATCGCGAGCTGGTGGCCCGGGCTGGGCTGCAGCAGGGCGCAGTCGTCGCCGATGCCCAGCACCACCGCGCTGTCCCCGGCGGGGGGCGTTGCGCGCTGGAAGTGGCGGCGGATCAGCTCGAACTCACCCATGGGCCACGGGTTCGTCGTCGTCGCCATGGCGCGCCTGGCGGGGCGGGATCAGGAAGCTCAGCGGCGCGGCGCGGATGCGGCGCTTGATCGCGGCGCGGATCAGCTGGCGGTTGACCTCGCTGATGTTCTGCGCCTGCAATGCCAGACGGAACGCGAGGTAGAAGCTCACGCCCAGGTTGACCGGGCCGATGGCGAGCACGCCGGCCACCGCCCACCAGAAGCCCGGCTCCTTGAAGACGCCCCAGCCCAGCGCCATGGCCGCCGCCGCGACCTGGCCAGCCGAGAGGGTGACGTGGCGCACGTCCAGTCCGATGCCGAAGAAAGTCATGAAAGCAGGCACCAGGCCGAGCATGAAACCCAGCGAGATGTTGGCGGCCAGGCCCGAAATGTTGCGCCGCATGAAGTCGGCCCAGCGCGCCGCGCGCTCGCGCCCGAGCACCGCCGTGAAGCGGGGGTTGTGCTGCATGGCCGAGTCCAGGTTGTGGAACACGTACCAGTTCTCGACCCAGCCGGCGATGATGCTGGAGGCGAACAGCAGCACGCCGGTGAAGGCGGCGAACAGCAGCAGCGGGCCGAGCAGGCTGATGTCCTGCAGCACGTGGTGGGCCTTGTCCTCGTCGACCATGGCTGCGCCCGTGGTCAGCCGCATGACCAGGCTGAACAGCACCACCACCGGGATCACCATGCCGATGTTGCCCACGATGGAGGCGATCTGCGAGCGGAACAGGTTGGCGACCTCATCCACAAAGCGGCGCACGGCGCCAGGG
>JAGOCV010000070.1 GCA_017998575.1 Burkholderiaceae bacterium | reverse complement strand
CTACGCCCCCGTGGCGTTCGTCAACGCCTACGAGTTCACGCAAGGCAGCGGCTATTCGCTGCCCGAGTACCCGTTCGTGCGCCCGCCCGAGCTGGAGGCAGGCACCGACGGCGAGCACGACGTCGTCATCGTCGGCGCGGGGCTGGCCGGCCTCACGCTGGCCTGCGCGCTGGCGCAGCTGGGCATCGCGGCCGTGCTGATCGACGAGGACGACACGGTGGGCGTGAAGGGTGCCTCGTCGCGCGGCATCTGCTACACGCAGAAGTCGCTCGAGATCTTCCAGCGCCTGGGCGTGTACGACGCCATCGCCGCCAAGGGCATCCAGTGGAGCGTGGGCCGCACTTTCGCAGGCGACGACGAGGTGTATTCGTTCGACCTGCGCCAGCAGGGCGCCTACAACCTGTCGCAGCAGCCACCGTTCATCAACATCCAGCAGTTCTACATCGAGGCGTTCCTGGTCGAGCGCACGCGTCAGTTCGGCTTACAGGGCCGGGGCGTGGACCTGCGCTGGCGCAGCCGCGTCACCGCTTTCGAGGCGCAGCCGGGCGGCGGCGCCCGACTGCAGGTGGAAACCCCGCAAGGCACCTACGGCCTGCGCGCGCGCTACGTGGTCGACGCCACCGGCGCGCACAGCCCGTTCCGCCGCTGGTGCGGCGCCAGCGTCACGGCCAAGAAGGGCGACGACCGCTGGTGCATCGCCGACGTGCGCTTCACGCGCCGCCCGCCCACCGAACGCCACACCTGGATCGAGGCGCCCTTCAACGACAACCGCGCCGTCTGGCAGCACCTGATGGGCGACGACGTCTGGCGCATCGACTACCAGATGCCACCCGACGCCGACCCGGCCCAGGTGAGCCGCGAAGACGTGGTGCGCGAGCGGCTGGCCCGGCAATTCGGCGCCGACTGCGAGGTCGAGATCGTCTGGGTCGGCCCCTACGCCTACCGCAGCGAATGCATCGACCGCATGCGGCACGGTCCGGTGTTCTTCATGGGCGATGCGGCCAAGGTGGTCAGCCCCTTCGGCGCGCGCGGCGGCAACACCGGTATCGCCGACGCCGACAACCTGGCCTGGAAGCTGGCCGCCGTGCTGCGCGGCCACGCACCCGAAGCGCTGCTGGACAGCTACCACGACGAACGCCATGAAGCCGCGCGCGAGAACGTGCGTGTGACCAACCGCACGGCCCGCTTCCTGCGCCCCGCCGACGGCGCCGAGCGCGTGATGCGCACCGCCGCCATCAGCCTGGCGCGCCGCCATCCCTTCGCGCGCACGCTGGTCAACACCGGCCGCATGGCGGTCGCCAATGTGTACACGGCCTCGGGCATCTGCGCGGCTGGCGGTGGGCGGCCGGTGCAGAACGTGGCGCTCCGGTGGGCCGACGGATCGACCGGCTGCCTCAATGATCTGCTGGCCTGGGGCGAAGGGCGGCTTGTGCTGCTGGCCTTCGGCCCACTCTCGCCGACGGCCCTGGCGCGCCTGTCGGTGCTGGCGGCACACGCCGAGCTGCGCTGCGTGCAGGTCGTCGGCGGTGACGGAACGGCCCATGCCGTCGAACACGTGCGCGATCCGGCCGCGCGCCTGCGCGCCGCCTGCGGGTTGACGGGCGTCAGCGGCGGCTGGGCCCTGCTGCGGCAGGACAGCTACCTGGCCGCCACCGGCGATGCCATCGATGCCAGCGTGGTGCACGCCGTGACCACGGCGCTCGGCCTGGGCCGCGCGGCCGACCGGCCGCCGAGCCCACGGGCAGCGCGCCCCCGCCGCGCCGCCAGCCGCCCGGAGGCCCTCGCATGAATACTTCACCCCCCGTCCCCACCATCGCCAGCCGCTTCGAGGATGCCGACGGCTTCTACGAGCAACTGCTGGACGCCCACGCCGGCCTCTCGCGCGAGCAGTCCGAAGCGCTCAACGCCCGCCTCGTGCTGCTGCTGGCCAACGAGGTGGGCGATGCCCGCCGGCTCGCCACGTGCGTACTCGCCGCACGCGAAGCGCTCGATACCCCGGCGGGCTGAGCGGCGCGCGGCCGGCGCCCACCGACGGGCGGGACGGCCGGTAAAATCGCGGGTTCCCTCGACGCAATGGCCGCGCCCCGCGCGCGGCGCCGCGTCGCCTTCATGCCCGCCTCCGATCACGTCATGAGCGACCAGCCCCAGCAACCCGGCCTGAACAGCCTGGCCAAGTCCTTCGAACCCGCCGCCATCGAAAAGCATTGGGGCCCCGAGTGGGAAGCACGCGGCTACGGCGAAGCAGGCTTTCGCGGCACGGGGAGCCCCAAGGCCGGCGAGCCTGCGTTCGCGATCCAGCTGCCGCCGCCCAACGTGACGGGCACGCTGCACATGGGCCATGCGTTCAACCAGACGATCATGGACTCGCTCACGCGCTACCACCGCATGCGTGGCTTCAATACGAACTGGGTTCCGGGCACCGACCACGCCGGCATCGCCACGCAGATCGTGGTGGAGCGCCAGCTTCAGGAGCAGGGCGTGAGCCGCCACGACCTGGGCCGCAAGAACTTCGTGGCCCGCGTGTGGGAGTGGAAAGAAAAGTCGGGCAACACCATCACCACGCAGATGCGCCGCATGGGCGACAGCGTGGCCTGGCAGCACGAGTACTTCACCATGGACGAGAAGCTCTCGACCGTGGTTACCGACACCTTCGTGCGCCTGTACCAGCAGGGCCTGATCTATCGCGGCAAGCGGCTGGTCAACTGGGATCCGCAGCTGAAGACGGCTGTGTCCGACCTGGAAGTCGAGAGCGAGGAAGAAGACGGCTCGCTGTGGCACATCCGCTATCCGTTGGCCGATGGTTCGGGTGAACTGGTGGTCGCCACCACGCGCCCCGAAACGCTGCTGGGCGACACGGCGGTGATGGTCCATCCCGAAGACGCGCGCTACACCGCCTTCATCGGCAAGAAGGTGAAGCTGCCGCTCACGGACCGCGAGATTCCCGTCATCGCCGACGACTATGTCGACAAGGACTTCGGCACCGGCGTGGTCAAGGTCACGCCCGCGCACGACTACAACGACTACGCGGTCGGTCAACGCCACGGGTTGCCGATGATCGGCGTGCTCACCCTTGATGCGACCTTGAACGACAACGCGCCCGAGCAATACCGCGGCATGGACCGCTTCGTCGCGCGCAAGGCGATCGTGGCCGACCTCGACGCCGCCGGCCTGCTGGCCGAGGTCAAGAAGCACAAGCTCATGGTGCCGCGCTGCGCGCGTACCGGCCAGGTGGTCGAGCCGATGCTCACCGACCAGTGGTTCGTCGCCATGAGCAAGGTGAGCGAGCAGGACCCGACGGGCAAGAGCATCGCGCAGAAGGCCATCGACGCCGTCAAAAGCGGCGAAGTGAAGTTCGTGCCCGAGAACTGGGTCAACACCTACGACCAGTGGATGAACAACATCCAGGACTGGTGCATCAGCCGCCAGCTCTGGTGGGGCCACCAGATTCCGGCGTGGTACGACGAGGACGGCCGCGTGTACGTGGCGCGCAACGAAGCCGAGGCACAGGCCCAGGCGCCAGGCAAGACGCTCACGCGCGACGAAGACGTGCTCGACACCTGGTATTCCTCGGCCCTGGTGCCGTTCAGCACCATGGGCTGGCCTGCGCAGACCGATGCGCCCACCGACGACTACAACCTCTACCTGCCCTCCACCGTGCTGGTGACGGGCTACGACATCATCTTCTTCTGGGTCGCCCGGATGATCATGATGACCACGCACTTCACCGGCCGCGTGCCCTTCAAACATGTCTACATCCACGGCCTGGTGCGCGATGCGCAGGGCAAGAAGATGAGCAAGAGCGAAGGCAACGTGCTCGACCCGGTGGACCTGATCGACGGCATCGCGCTCGAGCCGCTGCTGGGCAAGCGCACCACCGGCCTGCGCAAACCCGAGACGGCACCCAAGGTGCGCAAGCAGACCGAAAAGGAATTCCCCGAAGGCATCCCGGCCTACGGTGCCGACGCGCTGCGCTTCACCTTCGCGGCGCTCGCCTCCCTGGGCCGCAGCATCAACTTCGACAGCAAGCGCTGCGAGGGCTACCGCAACTTCTGCAACAAGCTCTGGAACGCCACGCGCTTCGTGCTGATGAACTGCGAAGGCCACGACTGCGGCCTGGCCGAGCATACGAAGGAGCAATGCCAGCCCGGCGGCGAGTTCGAGGGCTACATGCACTTCAGCCAGGCCGACCGCTGGATCGCCTCGGTGTTGCAGCAGGTCGAGGCCGAGGTGGAAAAGGGCTTCGCCGAATACCGGCTGGACAACGTCGCCAACACGATCTACGACTTCGTCTGGAACGAGTTCTGCGACTGGTACCTGGAAATCGCCAAGGTGCAGATCCAGACCGGCAACGCCAGCCAGCAGCGCGCCACGCGCCGTACGCTGATCCGCACGCTCGAAGCCATCCTGCGGCTGGCGCATCCGCTGATCCCGTTCATCACCGAAGAGCTGTGGCAGAAGGTGGCGCCCGTGGCAGGCCTGGCGGGTGAATCGGTCAGCATCGCGCGCTACCCGCAGGCCCAGCCGCAGAAGATCGACCCGGCGGCCATCGCGCACGTGGCGAAGCTCAAGTCGCTGGTGGATGCCTGCCGCACGCTGCGCGGCGAGATGAACGTGTCGCCAGCCACGCGGCTGCCGCTGTATGTGGTGGGCGACGCCGCGTTCATGCGCGAGTCGGCCGCCGTGCTCCAGGCCCTCGCCAAGCTGTCCGAGGTGAAGGTGTTTGACGACGACGCGGCCTGGCAGCAGGCCGCGCAATCTGCTCCTGTGGCGGTGGTGGGAGAAGCCCGCCTGTGCCTGTTCATGGAGGTCGACGTGGCGGCCGAGAAGGCGCGCCTGTCCAAGGAAGCCGCGCGCCTGGAAGGCGAGATCACCAAGGCCAACGCCAAGCTCGCCAACGAAGCCTTCGTGGCCAAAGCCCCGCCGGCCGTGATCGAACAGGAAAGAAAGCGTGTGGCCGAGTTCGGCGCGATGCTCGAGCGCATCCGCGACCAGCTTGTGCGACTTGTCTGACAGACACCGGCGGGAGCGCTCGCAACAATGACCGCTTGCCGCCGGCCTGTACTACCGTCGTACTAGGTAGCTACCCGGCCCTCGCCGTACTTCCCGCAGTACCCCGCAGTCACCTCACCCAGCCCAACCGCATGACGACATCCCGCATCAAGAAGGCCGTGTTCCCCGTGGCCGGCCTCGGCACGCGTTTCCTGCCCGCCACCAAGGCGCAGCCCAAGGAAATGATGCCTATCGTCGACAAGCCGCTGATCCAGTACGCGGTCGAGGAGGCGTATGCCGCCGGCATCCGCCACATGATCTTCGTGACCGGCCGCAACAAGCGCGCCATCGAGGATCACTTCGACACCGCCTACGAGCTGGAAAACGAACTCGAGTCGGCGCGCAAGGATGCGCTGCTCAACATTGCGCGCTCGGTGGCACCCGACGACATGAACTGCTCCTACGTGCGCCAGCCGCGCATGCTGGGGCTGGGCCATGCCGTGCTGTGTGCCGAGCACCTGGTGGGTGACGAACCCTTCGCCGTGCTGCTGGCCGACGACCTGATGGCCGGCCCACCCGGCGGCGAGCCGGTGCTGGTGCAGATGGCGCGCGCGTTCGAGCGCCTGCGCGGCTCCATCCTGGCCGTGCAGGAAGTGCCGCAGGAGCACACGCGCCGCTACGGCATCGTCGATGGCGAGCCGGCCGGCAAGGGCGTGATCAACGTGCACCGCATGGTCGAGAAGCCCAAGCCCGAAGACGCACCCTCGCGCATGGGCGTGGCCGGCCGCTACATCCTCACGCCCGAGGTGTTCGCCGCCATCCGCGCCCAGCCCCAGGGCGCGGGCGGCGAGATCCAGCTCACCGACGGCATCGCCGCGCTGATCAAGACCCAGAACGTCTACGCCTTCCAGTACGAGGGCAAGCGCTACGACTGCGGCAGCAAGGAGGGATTCCTGGAAGCCACCGTCGAGTTCGCGCTGCAACACCCGGAGGTGGGCGAACACTTCCGCGGCTACCTCAAGGGCCTGGCACTCTGAGCCCGGCGGCAATGGCCGCCCCAAAACAAAAGCGGCCCTCGGGCCGCTTTTGCTTTGGGGAGTATGAAGCCGTTTTCAGCGGCGGCGCAGCACGTGGATGAACTCGGCGCCCACGGTCTTCTGATCCACCAGCTCGTTGCCGGTCTGCCGGGCGAAGGCCTGGAAATCGCGCAGCGAACCGGCATCGGTGGCCACCACCCGCAGCAGCTCGCCGCTCACCATGTCGGCCAGCGACTTCTTGGCCTTGAGGATGGGCAGCGGGCAGTTGAGTCCGCGCGTGTCGAGTTCTTTGGCGATGTGCATGGTGGCCATGGTGGCAGTTCCCCGGGGTGTGGGAGCGATTCTAAGCGGGCCCCCGCAGGGGCGCGCAGCCCTGGGTTCAGCCCTGCTTCGGGAACTCGATGAACTGCGGCTCGTGCCCGCGCGAGCGCAGCCACCTGGCCAGGGCGTGCCCGGTGCCCGAGGGCCAGCAGCGCACGTCGGCCAGGTCGTAGAGCTTGTACTCCGCCAGCTCGGGCGACAGGCGCACCTCGCCATCGGCCACCACGTGGTAGGCGATGATGACCTGGTTCATGCGCTGGAAATCCCACACGCCGACGAGATCGATGGCGCTCGCATCGAGGTTGGTTTCTTCCTTCACCTCGCGCGCGATACCGGCCTCGGGGGACTCACCGGCCTCCATGAACCCCGTGATGAGGGCGAACATGCGGCCCGTCCAGGCGGCATTGCGCGCCAGCAGCACCTGACCGCGGTATTCGACGATGGCCGCCAGCACCGGCGTGGGATTGTTCCAGTGCGTGAAGCCGCAGGCCGCGCAACGCAGGCGCTCCACCTCACCGCCGTCCTCGGCCGCGGCGATCAGCGCCAGCGATCCGGCGCAGTTCGGGCAGTGGTTCCAGGCGTGGGCCATCGTGCCGCGCGCTCAGGCCGGGAACACGCCCGTGGACAGATAGCGGTCGCCGCGGTCACACACGATGAAGACGATGGTCGCGTTCTGCACCGAGCGTGCGATCTGCAGGGCCACCCACAGCGCGCCGGCCGCCGAGATGCCCGCGAAGATGCCTTCCTCGCGCGCGAGGCGCCGGCACATGTCCTCGGCATCGGCCTGGGTCACGCTCACCTGCTCATCGACCAGGCTGCCGTCGTAGATGCGCGGCATGTATTCCTCGGGCCACTTGCGGATGCCGGGGATGCGCGAACCTTCGGCCGGCTGCGCGCCGATCACGCGCACCGCGGGATTCTTTTCCTTGAGGAAGCGCGACACGCCCGTGATGGTGCCGGTGGTGCCCATGGCGCTCACGAAATGGGTGATCTTCCCGCCCGTCTGCTCCCACAGCTCGGGGCCGGTGGTTTCGTAGTGGATCCGCGGGTTGTCGGGATTGGCGAACTGGTCGAGCACGCGGCCCTTGCCGGCGCGCACCATGTTGTCGGCCAGATCGCGCGCGTACTCCATGCCGCCGCTCTTGGGGGTGAGCACGAGTTCGGCACCGAAGGCCTTCATGGTCTGCGCCCGCTCGATCGACAGATCTTCGGGCATCACCAGCACCATGCGGTAGCCCTTGATGGCGGCGGCCATCGCCAGCGCGATGCCGGTGTTGCCCGACGTGGCCTCGATCAGCGTGTCGCCGGGCTTGATCTCGCCGCGCTCCTCGGCGCGTCTGATCATCGAGACGGCCGGCCGGTCTTTCACCGAGCCAGCCGGGTTGTTGCCTTCGAGCTTGCCCAGGATCACATTGCCCCGCGCCGCGTTGTCCTGCGCCTCGATGCGTTGCAGCGCCACCAGCGGGGTCCTGCCGATCGCGTCTTCAATCGTCGGATAGTTCATGCGCCGGACTGTGCCACAACTGCCCGATCGCTGCGCTGCCGGGGCCTCCGGCGCGTATTGCCGGGTTGGCGCCATGCGATAATCCGCGGCTCCACGCACACCGCCCGAGTGGTGAAATTGGTAGACGCAGCGGACTCAAAATCCGCCGCCGCAAGGCGTGCCGGTTCGATTCCGGCCTCGGGCACCACCCCTCTTGTTTTTCGCCCCCCCTGCGCGACCTGCGGTGCAGGCGGCTCAGATGCCTGACGGCTTGCGCAGCGTCTGCATCCGGTCTACCGCGCGCACGGTGAGCGTGCGCACGTCGGCCCCCTGCAACACGGTGATGCGGACTTCCGCATTGGGGTCGGGCCGGTCCCAGAGTTTCTTGTAGAAAGCCTCGAGGGTCGTGACCTTGACGTCGTCGATCGCGAGCACGAGGTCGCCGGGGGAGAGGCCGGCGGCTTGCGCCGGACTGCCGGCGTTGACGCGCACCACCTGTATACGTCCGGCCTGGTCACTGGAGGTCAGCCCCAGCCAGGGGCGGTGGCTGACGCGGCTGCTGCCGTTTTGCTGCAGCTCGGCCAGGATGGGACGCAGCAGATCCACGGGCACGAACATGTTGCCCGGCAGGCGGCGGCTGTCGCCCAGCGCGTCCATCACGAAGAGGCTGCCGATGCCCAGCAGTTCGCCCCGCTGGTTGAAGAGCGGCGCACCGCTGTGATTGCCTACAGGTGGGCTGGTGAAGAGCGCGCTGTCGAGGTGGTATTCCCAATAGCCGGAAAAGGGTCGCTTGCTCACCAGTTGAGTCAAGGCGACATCGCCGTCACTGTCGGCCTGCGCCCCCATGGCGCTCATCAGCGCCTCGCCGGGCTCTGCCGCCTGCTGGCTGCCCAGCGGTACCGGCTCGATGCCACGCAGCGGCAGCAGCGGGCGCACGAGGCCGAAGCCTGTCGCCAGGTCGTACGCCACCACGCGCGCCGGCACGGTGCGGCGGTCCTGCGTGACCAAGCTCACCTGGTCCGCTTCGAGGATGAGGTAGCCGATGGTGAGCACCAGACCATCGGGGCCGATCACCACGCCCGTGCCGGCGCGACGCTGGCCCAGGGATTCGGCCGAGCGCGCGCCTTCTGCGGCCGTGACTTCGATGCCCACGACCGCGGCATGGGCCCGGGTGAGCGCATCCATCATGGCCTGGGGGCGGGTTGGCTCGGCAGCAGCCGAAGGGGTTGCGGCATGGGCCGCCAAAGTCAGTGCGCAGCACACCAGGAGCAGGCCCGAGGCCAGACGGCGCATGCGGTTTTGTGGCGCCCAGGGCAAGACGCGGGAACGGGAGCCAGGACGAGCGATGCCAAGCATGATGAACCCCCAGAAGGCGTAGTAGGCGAGGATGCGCCGATCGCGCCCGGCCAGCAAGCACCGGCTGTCGCCTGCCCATTGCAGCACCGGCCGCCCGCCAGGTGCAGGGCGCGACGCGGCTTGTTGCCGCTGACATCGCCGGAAACAACTGCCGCCAGACGGGGCGGCCACCGTTCAGGCGAGCTGGCGGCCGAACAGATAGGTCATGTTGACGCGGCGCGCCTCATAGGCGTCGGCGAAATGCAGTTCATCCGTTTCATGGAACAGGGCCGAATTGAACAACACGGCGCGGTTGCAGCGATACGGTATCCGCACGAACCTGGCGCCATGCGACGCCAGGAATGCATGGATGTCGGCCGCCGCGGTGTTGTATTGCTTGAACGACCATTCCGCCGGCGCCGGCACGTCGAACACCTTGAGCCCGCCGGATTCGGGGGACAGGTTGTATTCATCGGGCGTGGTCCAGAAGTTGAGGTTCACGTCAGCGAAGTCGGCATGCACGTTGATGCCTTTCGCCAGGGTGGCGTCGTATTTGAAGCCCCACATCTGGTTGAGCGGGTACTCGCGGAACACGCGCGGCATGCGCTCACGCAGTTCGCGCGCCAGTTGCAGATGCAGCGGGCTGGCGAACCCCTTGTTGCCGAAGGCCCCGAGGTACTGGTTGCCGTATTCCTCCAGCCACACCTTGGAGCGCAGGTTGAACTGCTGGAAGGCCGCGAGGGCCTGCGGCGCGAGGAAGTCGTCGATGTACAGAAGCTCGGGCGTATGGCTGAAGTAATCGCGCTCGATGCGGGCCCAGTCCTGATCGGGGTTGAGGCAGTGCCGCGGCTGGGGCATCGGGTGCACGTGTACGGCGCCGAGGTAAGGAGCCAGCGCGATCTGCTCGCGGGCCGTCAGCGCCAGCTTCGACAGATCGGGTTGCTGTTGCGTGCGGTCCAGCACGTCCTGCGCCACCTTGAGAAAGTCCTTGAGGCCGACCACCGGCACGTCTTCGGACTGCAGATGGCGCGCCTGGCCCAGGTCGTGGCGCAGCCGGAAGCGCGAAATGCCCATGCCCTCCGGGCCGAAACCGCCGGAGGTCGTCGCGGCCCGCGGGAACTCGGCGCGCAAAGTGGCCTGGAGGCTGGCGTGGCTGTCGGCCAGCACGGCCTGGGTGTCGAGGCCGTCATCGACCGCTGCGATCGACAGCGCGGCCAGGTTCTGGTGGGCCTGGAGATCGTCTGGCCGCAAGGCGAGAGCTCTCCGGTAGTCAGCGCGTGCTTCGTCGCGACGGCCCAGCGCCCGCAGTGAATTGCCCCGGTTGAGTGCGGCATCGGCATAGTCGGCGCGCGCGGCGAGGGCCGCCGTGCTGTCTGCCACGGCTTCTTCGTATCGTGTGAGTTCATGCAGCGCGATGCTGCGGTTGTTGAGCACCACCGGATGGCCTGGCGCCAGGCGGAGGGCTTCGTCGAAGCTGGTGAGCGCCTCCTGCGGCCTGCCCAGCGACAGCAGCGTGTTGCCACGGTTGGTGAGAATGTCGATGAATCGCTTGCCGGCATCCAGGGCGCGGTCGAACACATGCAGTGAATCTTCGGGGCGACCCAGCGTGCGCAGCAGCATGCCGAGGTTGTTGAGCACGTCGAGGTCGTCGGGCCGGATCGTCAGGGCGCGCTCGTACGACGCCAGCGCGTCCTGCGGCCGGCCGATGCGCTGCAACGCGTACGCCAGGTTGTTGTGCACGTCGGGCACCCGGGGCTCGGCTTTCGCCGCGCGTTCGAGCAAAGTGATGGCAGCGGGCAGATTGCCGGCCTGCGTTTCCACCATGCCCAGGTGATGCAGTGCGTCGAAATTGGCTGGCGCCTGCGCGAGCACGGCCTGATAGAGATAGCGCGCCACGTCTAACTGCCCACTCGAGTGGGCCTGCATGGCCTGTTGAAGCTGGCTGACGACAGCCGTGGAGGGAAAGGACATGACTCGGAATCCGGAAAGCGCAAGGAGGTCGCGCGACTATCCGGCCCGAATGTGTCGTCGTCACGTCAGAGGCGACAGAACGCCAGATGGCGGCGGTGAAATGCAACCGGGCTTCGCGAAATGCGGCCCGCAATTTTTCGCCCGCTCACCGGGTCCGCGCTCAGCGCGGCTTGAGCAGCAACTGCACGACGCTGGAGAAATCCAGCCCGCCACGCCCCGCCTGGTGGTTCAGCGCATAGAGGTTGCGCGCCGCCTCGCCCAGCGGGATGGGGGCGCCCACGCCCATGGCGGCTTCCACGGCCAGGCCCAGGTCCTTGAGCATGAGGTCATTGCCGAAGCCGCCGCTGTAGCCGCGCGACGACGGCGCGTTGTCCAGCACGCCGGGCCACGGGTTGCAGACTTCGGTGGCCCAGCTGCGGCTGGTGCTCACGGCCATCATCTGCGACAGCGCCTTCGGGTCGAGGCCATGGGCCACGCCCAGAGCGATGGCTTCGCCGGTGACGGCCATGATGGCGCCCAGCGCCATGTTGTTGCACAGCTTGGCCACCTGTCCTGCGCCGGCGTCGCCCATGTGGAAGATGTTCTTGCCCATGGCCTGCAGCACGGGGCGTGCGCGCTCCAGGGCCTCGGCCTCGCCGCCGACGATGAAGGTGAGCGTGCCGGCCGCCGCGCCGGCCACGCCGCCCGAGACGGGCGCATCGATCATCGCGAGCCCACGCGCCTGCGCGGCGGCCGCCACCTTCTGCGCGGAGGCGGGCGCGATGGTGCTGCAGTCGATGACCAGCACGCCGGCCGCGAGCTTCGCCAGCAGCCCCTCTTCGCCCAGGTACAGCGCCTCGACGTGGCGGCTGGCCGGCAGCATGGATATCAGCACGTGCGCCCCCTGCACGGCGGCTTCGGCCGACGCCGCGGCCGGGACGCCCTGCGTTGTCACGCGGGCCAGGGCGTCGGCGTTCAGGTCGAACGCGCTGACGGCGAAACCGGCCTCGTGCAGGTTGACGGCCATCGGGCCGCCCATGTTGCCCAGGCCGATGAACGCGATGCGGGTGGCGGTGTTGCTCATGCGTGTCTCCTTGTCGTGTCGGTGTCGTTCACTGCAGGTCGGCCAGCGGATGCGTGCCCGTGAAATGCGGGCGCAGATGAGCCTCGATCAGCGCGGGCGTCACATCGGCCAGCGCGGCCGGCTGCCAGCGCGGCGACTTGTCCTTGTCGACCAGCAGCGCGCGCACGCCCTCGGGGAAATCGGCATGGCGGGTGCAACCCACGGCAGCCTGCCATTCGAGCCGGAACACATCGGCCAGCGAGAGGTGCCGGGCGCGCTGCTGCAAGGCCACGCTGAGCGCGGCCGACGTGGGCGAACCGCGCGAGAAGGTGGTGCCCGCCTGCGCCAGCCAAGGATCGGCGTCCTGCGCCAGGGCGGCCAGGCGCGGTGCGATGTCGTCCAGGCCGTCGTGCCCCATCACGCGATCGATGCGCGCCTCGGACGTGCGCAGCGGCGAGGCGGCCAGGTCAGCCGGCGCGCCGAGCGACTCGATGAGGTGGCTGAGCTGCGCGCCGTCCGCTTCGCGCTCGCCGGCCCAGCGCGCCCTGGCCATGGCATCCATCAACGGGGCGTGGCCCGCGTGCGGAGCAATGAAATCGACCATGCCGGCGGCATGTGCATCCGCCGCATTCAGCGAGGCGCCGGTGAGCGCAAGGAACAGGCCGAGCCGGCCGCGCAGGCGCGACAGCATCCAGCTGCCGCCCACGTCGGGGAACAGGCCGATGGTGATCTCGGGCATGGCCATGCGTGTGCGCTCTGTGGCCACGCGGTGCGAAGCGCCATCCATCAGGCCCATGCCGCCGCCCATGACGATGCCGTGGCCCCAGCACACCAAGGGCTTGGGATAGGTGTGGATCTGGTAGTCGAGCCGGTACTCGCGCTCGAAGAAGGCCGCCGGCGCCGCCGGCACCTCGCCGGCTGGCGTGGCGCGGATGGCGCGGTACAGGCCCACCACGTCGCCGCCCGCGCAGAACGCCTTCTCGCTGTTGGCATCCAGCAGCACGCCGGCGATCTGCGGATCGTGGGCCCAGGCGCGCAATTGCGGCGCCAGCGCATCGACCATGGGCAGCGTGAGCGCATTCAGGCTGGCCGGCGCGTTGAGCGTGGCGCGGCCGAAGCGGTGGCCGCTGGCGGTGGCGAAGGTGTCGAAGAGAACGGGCGCCTCGGTGGAAGTCATGCGAAATTTGTGTATGGAAGAGAAGGGCCTAGCGGATGGCGTCGGGCGCATCATCCTGCAGCATGCGGCGCGCGACGATGACGCGCATGATCTCGTTGGTGCCTTCCAGGATCTGGTGCACGCGCGCATCGCGCAGCAGGCGCTCCAGCGGGAATTCGCGCAGGTAACCGTAGCCGCCATGGATCTGCAGCGCCTGATTGCACACCTCGAAACCGATGTCGGTGGCCAGGCGTTTGGCCATGGCGCAATACACACTGGCGTCGGCGTGGCCGGCGTCCAGGCGCGCTGCGGCCAGCCGCACCATCTGGCGCGCGGCCACCAGCTCGGTCGCCATGTCGGCCAGCTTGAACTGCAGCGCCTGGAAGTCGGCCAGCGGCCGGCCGAACTGCCGGCGCTCGTGCATGTAGCGCTGCGCCGCCGCCAGCGCCGCCTGCGCCGCGCCCACCGAGCAGGTGGCGATGTTGATGCGGCCGCCGTCCAGCCCCTTCATCGCGATGCGGAAGCCCTCGCCCTCCTGGCCCAGCCGGTGATCGGCCGGCACGCGCACGCCGTCGAAGGCGATGGCGCGCGTGGGCTGGCTGTTCCAGCCCATCTTCTCTTCCTTGCGGCCATAGGCGATGCCGGGGCTATCGGCGGGCACGGCGAAGGCCGAGATGCCCGCCGCGCCGGCCGCACCCGTACGCGCCATCAGCACCAGCACGTCGGTCGAGCCCGCGCCGGAGATAAAGGCTTTGCTGCCGTCGATGATGTAGTGGTCGCCCGTGCCGTCCTGCACACGCCGCGCCGTGGTCTTGAGCGAGGCGGCGTCGGATCCGGCGCCGGGCTCGGTGAGGCAGTACGAGGCGAGCTTGCGTCCGGCCGTGAGGTCAGCGCCCCAGTGCGCCGCCAGCTGCGGCTGGCCGAACTGCGTGAGCATCCACGTTGCCATGTTGTGGATGGTGATGAAGGCCGCCGTCGAAGGACAGGCCGCAGCCAGTTCCTCGAACACCAGCGTCGAATCGAGCCGCGACAGCCCCAGGCCACCGTGCGCGGTACCGGCGTACAGGCCGCAGAAGCCCAGCTCGCCCGACTGCCCGATGACGTCGCGCGGAAAGTGCGCACGCGCGTCCCAGTCGGCCGCATGCGGCTGCATGGCGCGCGTGGCGAATTCGCGCGCCGCCTGCTGGAACGCCAGTTGCTCCTCACTCAGTTCGAAATCCATGGCCCCGCCTCCGGCGTCAGCGCAGGCTGATGGTGGTGTTGACGCCGGTGGAGACGTCGTCTTCGAACCAGCGCGCGGTGATGGTCTTGGTCTGCGTGTAGAACATGAT
>JAGOCV010000350.1 GCA_017998575.1 Burkholderiaceae bacterium | reverse complement strand
CCCTGAGAGAGATCCCAACATGAGTCGCCATTTCGGAGAAATCCGCCAGCTCGGCTATGTCGTGCACGACATCGAAGCCGCCATGGAGTACTGGAGCCGCACGCTGGGCGTGGGCCCGTGGTACTACAACCCACGCGTGCCCATTCGCAACTACGAGTACGACGGCCAGGGCTACGAGCCGCACAACTCGGTGGCGCTCGCGAACTCGGGCTTCGTGCAGGTGGAGCTGATCCAGACGCGCAACGACGTGCCGTCCATGTACCGCGACTTTCTCCAGGCCGGGCGCACCGGGCTGCAGCACGTGGCGTACTGGACCAGCGACTACGACGCCGACCTGGAGCGCCTGCTGGCCGAAGGCTTCAAGCCCAAGATGCAGGGGGAGGTCGGCGAGCGCGGCCGCTTCATCTACTTCGACACCGAGTACCACCCGGGCACGGTGATCGAGCTCTCCGAAGTGGCCGGCCCCAAGGGCCGCATGTTCGACCTGATTCGCGAGTCATCGAAGACCTGGGATGGCGTGACCGACCCGGTGCGCCCCTTCCCCGACCTGAGCAAGATCTGACCCCGCCCATGACGCACCCCGAACGCCTGCAGGCGACCTACCTGATCGAAACCCCGCTGGAGCCTGCGCAGGTGGCCGAGGTGATGGCGGGGGAACAGTCCTGCGGCACCTTCACCCGCGTGCAGGGCGAGACCGATGCCCTGCGCGAGCGCGCCCGCGCCACCGTGGAGCACATCGAGCCATTGCCCGATGCCGAGGCCCCCAGCCTGCCCAACGCCTGGCTGGAACGCCAGGGGCGCGGCGGCCCCTGGCGCCGCGCGCGGGTGCGCATCGCCTTCCCCACCGCGAACATCGGCGCCAACCTGCCGACGCTGGCGGCCACCGTCAGCGGCAATCTGTACGACCTGGGTGAGGTCACCGGCCTGCGCCTGGAATCGCTGCAGCTGCCGGCGGCCTACCGCGCGCGCTTCGAGCGGCCCCCGGTGGGCATCGCCGGCACGCGCGCGCGCACCGGCGTGTCCTCGGGCGCGCTGGTGGGCACCATCATCAAGCCCAACGTCGGCTTCTCGGCCGAACAGACGGCCGAGCTGGTGGCGCGGCTGTGCGCGGCGGGCGTGGACTTCATCAAGGACGACGAGGTGTGCGCCGACCCGGCCCACGCCCCGCTGGCCGAGCGCGTGCCCGCCGTGATGGCGGCCGTGCGCGCGCACGAACAGCGCACCGGCAAGCACGTGATGGTGGCCTTCAACATCACCGACGAGACCGACGCCATGCGGCGCCACGCCGATCTGGTGGAGCGCGAAGGCGGCTCCTGCGTGATGGCCAGCCTGAACTGGTGCGGCCACTCGGCCATTCAGACCCTGCGCCGCCACACCCCGCTGGCCCTGCACGGCCACCGCAACGGCTTCGGGGCGCTCTCGCGCCACCCGCTGCTGGGCATCGGTTTCCAGGCCTACCAGACGCTCTGGCGCCTGGCCGGTGTGGACCACATGCATGTGCACGGCCTGCAAGGCAAGTTCTCGCAGCCCGACGACGAGGTGACCGAGTCCGCGCGCGACTGCCTCACTCCCCTGGCCGACGGTGCCGACGACACGGTGATGCCCGCGTTCTCCTCCGGCCAGTGGGCCGGCACCGTGCCCGCCACCTGGGCCGCCACCGGCACCGACGACCTGCTCTTCATGTCCGGCGGCGGCATCCTGGCCCACCCGGGCGGCCCCGAGGCAGGCGTCTCGAGCATCCGCCAGGCCTGGACCGCCGCCCGCGCCGGCCGCTCGCTGGCAGACGCCGCACGCGACGCGCCCGAGCTCGCCGCCGCCCTCGCCTTCTTCGGACCGAAGACGAAGTGAGCCCCGCCACCGAGAGCCCCCCGCCCCGGCTCGCGTGGTACGGCGACGACTTCACCGGCGCGACCGACACGCTGGCCACCGCCGCCCAGGCCGGGCTGCGCAGCCTGCTGTTCCTGGGTGTGCCGAGCGCACAGCGCCTGCGGCAGGCCGGCCCGCTGGACGCGATCGGCATCGCGGGCGCAGCGCGCGCGATGGACCCGCAGGCCATGGCCGCCGAACTCGAGCCGGTGGGCCGCTTCTTCGCCCAGCTGGGCGCACCGGTGGTCCACTACAAGTGCTGCTCCACCTTCGACAGCGCCCCCCATGTGGGCAGCATCGGTGAAGCCGTCCGCGTGCTCAACCGGCACGTGCGCAGCGGCTGGGTGCCCATCGTCGGCGGCCAGCCCAACATCGGCCGCTACTGTTGCTTCAGCCAGCTCTTCGCGGCCGGCGGTGCCGACGGCGAGGTGCACCGCATCGACCGCCATCCCACGATGCGCCAGCACCCCGTGACGCCCATGGGCGAGGCGGACCTGCGGCTGCACCTGCAGGCCCAGGGCCTGGCGCGGGTGGCCGCCCTGCACTACCCGGCCCACACCCGATCACCCGAGCAACAGGACGCCGCCCTGCAAAGCCTGCTCGCCACCGGGCCCGATGCGGTGCTGCTCGACGTCTCCGGTGTGCACGACCTCGCGGCCATCGGCCGACTCATCTGGCGCGACGCGCAACGCGCACCGCTGCTCGCGGTGGGGCCCAGCGGCGTGGTGCAGGCGCTGGCCGCGCACTGGGCGGCGCCCACCGAGGCCCTGGCGCCGCCCCCGGCGGCGCAGGGGCCCGTGTTCGCCTTCGCCGGCAGCCTGTCACCGCAGACCGCTGCGCAGGTGGCCTCGGCGCGCTCCTACCAGAAGGTGCCCGTGGACGTGCGCCAGCTGCTGGGCGATCCCGATCATGCGAAGGGCTGCTGCAACGCCGCACTCGCCGCGCTGGCCGAGGGCCGGCACGTGCTGCTGCACACCGAAGCGGCCCAGCGGCACAGCGAGCTCGACGCGCGCTCGGTGGCCCTGGCCACGGGCGATCTGGTCGCACGCGTGGTGCGCGCGCGGGCCACCGCCGGACAGCCTTTGCGGCGCATCGGCATCGCCGGTGGCGACACCTCCAGCCTGGCGGTGCAGAAGCTGGGGGTCTGGGGCCTGGGCTGCGAAGGCGTGCTCACACCGGGTGTCACGCTGAGCCGCGCGCGCAGCGACGATGCGGCGCTCGACGGCCTGGAACTGATGCTCAAGGGCGGGCAGATGGGCCCGGCCGATGTGTTCGAGCGGCTGGTGTGGGGATCATCGCCCGGCTGATCCCCGCCGTGCTCAGTCGAGCACCATGCGCACCACGTAGAACAGCAATGCGGCCAACACCGCAGTGGCCGGCACGGTGACGATCCAGGCGGCGACGATGCGCATGACCACCGAGCGCTTGACGATTTCCTTCTTGTAGGCCTTCTTGAACGCCTTCTGTTCCTTCTTGGCGAACACGGCGTCCTCCGGCTGCGCCAGCTCGCGCTGCTTGGCCAGGCGCTTCATGTCCGCCAGCATGCGCTTCTTCTCGCTCACCTCGGCGGCTTCAAACCGGCTCAGGTAGGCCTCGACCACGTCGCGGTCGGCGCCCTGGTGGCCTTCACGCACCACGCGCTCCATCTTGGCGTAGTTCACCTTGAGCAGCTCACGCAGGAAGCCGACGCCGAACACCGCGCCAATGGAGATGTGCGTCGTCGACACCGGCATGCCCAGCTGCGAGGCGATGATCACGGTAAGCGTGGCGGACATGGCGATCGCATACGCGCGCATGTTGTCCAGCTCGGTGATCTCCTTGCCCACGGTGCGGATGAGGCGCGCACCGTGGGCAAGGAGATCACCGAGCTGGACAACATGCGCGCGTATGCGATCGCCATGTCCGCCACGCTTACCG
>JAGOCV010000349.1 GCA_017998575.1 Burkholderiaceae bacterium | reverse complement strand
GCCGACCAGGCCACGATGGACCGCGCCACCGCGCAGAACCTCATCGACACCGCCAGCCGCCGCAACTTCGTCACCAACAGTCTGGTGCTGATCGAGCCCGTGCAGGGCGCCGTCGGCGTGAAGTCGCTGGCCGACCTGCAGGGCGCTGCCGTCAAACGCATCGCCGTCGGCAAGCCCGCCACCGTGCCCGTGGGCAACTACACCCGGCAGGTGCTCGAAGGCGCGAGTTTGTGGGCACCGCTGGAGCCCAAATTCGTGCAGGCCGACAGCGTGCGCCAGGTGCTCGACTATGTCGCGCGCGGCGAGGTGGAAGCCGGCTTCGTCTACCGCACCGATGCGGCGCTGATGGCCGACAAGGTCAAGGTCGTGCTCTCGCCGTCCACCGCCACGCCCGTGAGCTACCCCATCGCCGTGGTGGCCGACAGCCGCAACAAGGCCGCCGCCAATGATTTCGTGGCCTTCATCGCCAGCGATACGGCACAGCAGGTGCTGGCCCGCTACGGCTTCGGCAAGCCCTGAACGTCGCAGCACAGTCCAGGAGTGAAACGCCCGTGATCGACGTCGACCTGCGCCTGTCGGTGGCCGATGGCCGGCGCAGCTTCGCGCTGGACGCGCGCTTCGCCACCGACGCGCCCTTCGTGGCCTTGTACGGCCCTTCGGGCGCGGGCAAGTCGCTCACGCTCTCGGCCGTGGCGGGATTGCTGCGCCCGCAGCAGGGCCATGTGCGCGTGGCCGGCCGCACGCTGTTCGACCACGCCGCCGGCATCGACCTGCCGGCGCGCGCGCGCCGCGTGGGCTACCTGTTCCAGCACTACAGCCTGTTTCCGCACCTGAGCGTGCGCGACAACGTGGGCTTCGGCCTGACGAGCTGGCGCCAGCCGAGGCTGGCGCCCGATGCAGCGAAGCGGGTGGATGGCCTGCTGGAGAACTTCGGCCTCACCGCCCTGGCCGCGAGCCGGCCCGACACGCTCTCGGGCGGCCAGAAGCAGCGCGTGGCGTTGGCCCGCGCCCTGGCCTGCGAGCCGCAGGTGCTGCTGCTCGACGAGCCTTTCGCCGCGCTCAACCCCATGCTGCGCCAGGGCCTGCGCCACGAACTGGCCGAGGTACGCCGACGCTGGAACATTCCGGCGCTGATGATCACGCACGACATCGACGACGTGATCGCACTGGCCGACGTGGCCTTCCTGTTCGACGGAGGCCACGTGGTGCGCGAAGTGGACCTGCGCGACGGCACGGCCCGCGACCGCGCGCGCGCCGAGCTGGGCGCACCGCCACGCGACGATTCGCCGCAGGCGCTGCGCGCGCGCCAGTTGCTCGGCGGCTGATCGCCGCCTCATGCGGCGGGGCGGATCGCGACGCCCTGCACGCGAACGCGTTGGCATGGACAATGCGTGGTTCCAGCGCTGCCACCCATCCTGCCGCTCCTGCACCGTACAGGGGTCCGGACATCCGAATGTCATCTCCTGCCTCCCGCACCTCCACGCCGCCCGGCCTGCCCGTGGCCGACCGCCACCTGCTGCGCCTCACGGTGTCGATCTTCGTGGCCTTCCTCTCCATGGGCCTGGCCATGCCCACGCTGCCGCTGCACCTGCGCGACACGCTGGGCGCCACGCCGTTCGTGGTGGGCCTGGTGGTGGCCTGCCAGTTCATCGCGGCGCTGGTGTCGCGCGCGTGGTGCGGCCACATGGCCGACACGCGCGGCGCCCGCATGGCGATGCACGTGGGTCTGGGCTTCGGCGTCGCGTCCGGCGCGCTCTACCTGCTGTCATTGCTGTATGTGGATGTGCCGTGGCTGTCGATCGGCCTCCTGATGGCTGCGCGCGCCTGTATCGGTATCACCGAGAGCTTCGCCGCCGTGTGCTCGCTGGCCTGGGGCACGGGCCTCATCGGCCCGGCGCGCGCGGGCAAGGTGATGTCGTGGGTGGGCATGGCCATGTTCGGCGCGTACATGGTGGGCGCGCCGCTGGGCGCCTACCTGTATGGGCAGGCCGGCTTCCTCAGCGTGGGTATCGCCGCGCTGCTGCTGCCCATGGGCGCGCTGGCACTGCTGGCCGGCATTCCGGGCGTGCCGGTGATCGCCGCGCTGCGCCTGCCATTCGCCCGCGTGGTGGGTCTGGTCACGCTGCCCGGCCTGGGCCTGGCCTGCGCGGCCGTGGGTTTCGGCAGCGTGTCGGCCTTCATCGCGCTGCTGTTCGCCGACAACCGCTGGGGCGATGCCTCGCTGGCCTTCACCGCCTTCGGCGCGGCCTACATCGGGGCGCGGCTGCTGTTCGGCCACCTGCCCGACGCCATCGGTGGCGCGCGCGTGGCGCTGGCCGCCGTGGCCGTGGAAACCGTGGGCATGGTGGTGATCTGGACCATGGGCGGCGTGCATCCCGTGGGCGTGTACGTGGGCGCGGCGCTCACGGGCTTCGGCTTTTCGCTGGCCTTCCCCGGCTTCGGCGTCGAGGCGGTGCACCGCGCGCCGCCGGCCAACCGCGGCTCGGCCATGGGCGCCTACGTGGCCTTCCTCGACGTGGCGCTGGCCATCACCGGCCCGCTCGCCGGGCTGGTGGCCGGCGCGTTCGGGCTGCGTTCGATCTACGGCTTCGGCGCGATCGTGGTCGCGGGTGGCGTGGCCGTGGCCTGGGTGCTGGCGCGCCAGGCACGGCGCGAGCCGGCCGCGCACTGAGGCGACAGCGGCCGCGTCAGGCGGCGGCGCGGTGCACGCGGCGCCCGGCCACCGGCGCGGCCTGCGCGTCGCGCTGCTGTTCGCGCAGCGCGCGGCCTTCGAGGATGCGCGGCAGGTTGCCCTCGATCCAGTCGGCCAGGCCCTCCACGCGGCGCGCCACTTCCAGCCCCATGGGCGTGAGGCTGTACTCGACGTGCGGCGGCACCACCGGGTAGGCGGTGCGCAGCACGAAGCCGTCGCCTTCCATCCACTGCAGCGTCTGCGCCAGCATCTTCTCGCTCACGCCGCCCACCTTGCGGCGCAGGTCGCTGAAGCGGTGCGTGCCCGCCAGCAGCGCCACCAGCACCAGTACGCCCCAGCGGCTGGTGACGTGCTGCAGCACCTCGCGCGAGGGGCATTCGGCAGAAAACAGCTCGCCGCGCTGCATGGCCTCGGCCAGGGAAAGCGGCTCGCAGCCTTGCTGCTCGGCGCGGGTGAGCGGGCGCGACGGCTTGGTGTTCGGAAGGGACATGCACTTACCTCCAGGTAGGTACTTACGAAAAGTTTGCTTGGCCGATATTCTGCCTGCCTGTCCGCTCTCATCCAAGGAATTCCATCATGAAGATCGCCATCACCGGTGCCACCGGCCAGCTCGGCCGCCTCGTCATCCAGTCGCTGCTGCGCCGCGGCGTGGCCGCCGCCGACCTGATCGCCGCCGTGCGCACACCCGCCAAGGCGGCCGATCTGGCCGCACTGGGCGTGCAGGTGCGCCAGGCCGACTACACCCGCCCCGACACGCTGGCCACCGCGCTGCAGGGGGTCGATCGCCTGCTGCTGATTTCGTCGAGCGAAGTCGGCCAGCGCACCGCGCAACACCGCGCCGTGATCGACGCGGCCAAGTCGGCCGGCGTGAAGCTGGTGGCCTACACCAGCCTGCTGCGCGCCGACACCTCGCCGCTGGGCCTGGCCGCCGAGCACGTGGCCACCGAGGCGCTGCTGCGCGAGTCGGGCCTGCCCACCGTGCTGCTGCGCAACGGCTGGTACACCGAGAACTACCTCGTCAGCGTCCCCGTGGCCCTGCAGCACGGCGCCGTGCTGCAGGGCCACGGGGACGCTGACGAGGTAGTTCTCGGTGTAC
>JAGOCV010000069.1 GCA_017998575.1 Burkholderiaceae bacterium | reverse complement strand
GGGCACGGCCACCTTGAGCAGCACCACCGGCTGGAAGCGCACCACCACGTGGCTCGCCACACCCACCAGCACCAGCGCCAGCACGGCGAACAGGAAGCCGTCGAAAGGCGAGCGCCCGAACAGCACCGAGTTCTCGCGCGGATTGCGCCGGTAGGCCGCGCGGCTGACGAGCCCCGCCACCAGCAGGCAGGCGATCAGCACGGCCAGTTCGATCCAGGTGTTGGACTGGCGGAAGTCCTCGGCCATCCGTTGAAGTTCGAGCAGTTCCATTCAGTACGTCGCCGCGCCTTTCACGCGGTCAGAGATCGGCCAGTTCGCGCACGTGGGCTTCCACGCTGCGCGCCAGCGCGTCCAGGTTGTAGCCGCCTTCCAGGCACGACACGATGCGGCCCCGGGCGAAGCGCCGGGCCACGTCGCGCACGCGCAGGGTGATCCAGGCGAAGTCCTGCTCGGTGAGCCCGAGCTGGCCCAGGTCGTCATCGCGGTGCGCGTCGAAGCCCGCACTGACGAAGATCATCTCGGGCCTGAACGCCTCGAGCCGGGGAATCCACTGGGCCTCGATCATCTCGCGCACGTCCATGCCCTTCGTGTAGGCGGGCACCGGCACATTGACCATGTTGGGGCCGGCCGGCACCTCCCCGCTGTACGGATAGAAGGGATGCTGGAACAGGCCAACCATGAGCACGCGCGGATCGCCGGCCAGGATGTCTTCGGTGCCGTTGCCGTGGTGCACGTCGAAATCGACCACGGCCACGCGCGAGAGGCCGTGGCGTTCGAGCGCGTAGCGTGCGGCCACGGCCACGTTGTTGAAGAAACAGAAGCCCATGGCGCGGTCGCGGCAGGCGTGGTGGCCGGGCGGGCGCACGGCGCAGAACGCGTTCTCGATCTCGCCGGCAACGACGGCGTCAGTGGCTGCGATGGCGGCGCCCGCGGCGCGCAGCGCGGCGTCCCAGGTATGGGCGTTGACGGCGGTATCGGGATCGACATGCACGTGGCCGGGGCCGCCGGCGCGTGCCTGCTCCATCACGGTATCGCGCAGGCCGCGCATGGCGGCCACATGCATGCGGCCGTGGGCGAGTTCGAGGTCTTCGACCGACGCTTCGGGCGCCTCGCGCCGCTCGAGCGCGTCGGCCACGCCCGTGACGAGCAGCCGATCCTCGATCACGTCGAGCCGCTGGGGGCATTCGGGATGGCCGTCGCCCATGTCATGCAGACGGCATGCGGCGTGGAAAAAATAACCGGTGGTGGTCACAGTTATTCCGGATTCTTGCTGTTTGTTTCCCGTTTTCGGCTAACGTCGGGCGCGAGGATATTGCCAGCAGAACACCAACAATGAACGCTCAGGAAAAGCTCCAGTCCCTTCTCGGCCAGCTTAACACCGTCATCGTGGGCAAGGCCCCCCAGGTCCAGGATTGCGTGGCCTGCCTGCTGGCTGGCGGACACCTGCTGATCGAGGACGTTCCCGGCGTGGGCAAGACCACGCTGGCCCATGCGCTGGCACGCACCTTCGGCCTGCAGTTCTCGCGCGTGCAGTTCACCGCCGACCTGATGCCCAGCGATCTCACCGGCGTTTCGGTGTACGAACGCGACCGGCAGGGCTTCGTGTTCCATCCCGGCCCGGTGTTCGCCCAGGTGCTGCTGGCCGACGAGATCAACCGCGCCAGCCCGAAGACGCAGAGCGCGCTGCTCGAAGCAATGGAAGAGCGCCAGGTCACCGTCGAAGGCGAGACCCGCGCCCTGCCGCTGCCGTTCTTCGTCATCGCCACGCAGAACCCGCACGACCAGCTGGGCACCTTCGCGCTGCCCGAGTCGCAGCTCGACCGCTTTCTCATGCGCATCTCGCTCGGCTACCCCGACCGCGCGGCCGAGCGGGCCCTGCTCTCAGGCGCCGACCGCCGCGACATGCTCGAACACCTGCCGGCCCTGCTGGCCGAGGGCGACCTGCAACACCTGCAGCGTGCGGTGCAGCAGGTGCATGCATCCGAGCCCCTGCTGGACTACCTGCAGTCACTGGTCGCGGCCACGCGATCGGGCCAGTGGTTCCTGCAGGGCCTGTCTCCGCGCGCCAGCATTGCCATCCTGCGCGCCGCGAAGGCACAGGCGCTGATCGCCGGCCGCGACTACGTGGCGCCCGACGACCTGCAGGCCGTGCTGCCGCAGACCGCGGCGCACCGCCTTGTGCCCGTGAGCGACGCCGGCCGCGGCGCCGTGCAGCAGGTGCGCGCCATGATCGAGGCCGTGCCGCTCCCATGAGCCCGCGTGCGCGCCTGCGCCAGTGGTGGCATTCGCGCCTGCCGCAGACGGACAGCATCACGCTCACGCAACGCAACGTCTATATCCTGCCCACGCGACCGGGCCTGATGCTGGCCGTCACGCTGCTGGCGCTGCTGGTGGCTTCGATCAACTACCAGCTCAACCTGGGCTTCCTGCTGACCTTCATGCTCGCCGGCAGTGCGGCGGTGGGCATGCATGTGTGCCACGGCACGCTGCGCGGGCTCACCCTGCGGCTGGCGCCGCCCGAGCCCTGCTTCGCGGGCCAGCACGCGCCGCTCGAAGTGCACCTGGACAACCCCGGGCGCCGCACGCGCCACGCCATCGGCCTGGCCGTCCACGGCAGCGGCCACTGGTCCTGGACCGACGTCGATGGCCGCGGCACGGCCACGGTGCAGATCGCCTTCCAGCCCGGGCGGCGCGGCCTGCACCGCATTCCCCCGCTGACGGCCGAGACGCGGTTTCCGCTGGGCACCTTCCGCGTCTGGACGATCTGGCGGCCGGCGGCGCAGATCCTGGTCTATCCGGCACCCGAGCCCAATGCGCCGCCGCTGCCGCCCGGCGAGGCGCGCAGGGATGGCGCGGCGGCCACGCAGGCCTTGGCGACCACGGGCGAGTTCGACGGCGTGCGCGGCTACCGGCGCGGCGATCCACTCAAGCTGGTGGTCTGGAAGAAGGCGGCGCTGGCGTTGTCCACCGATTCGGGCGAACTGGTGAGCCGCGACGCCCAGCAGGCGCAGCGGCAGCAACTCTGGCTCGACTTCGCCAGGAGTCACGCCACCGACACCGAGCACCGCATCGCGCGACTGACGGCCTGGGTGCTGATGGCCGACCGTGCCGGCCTCGACTTCGGCCTGCGACTGCCGGGGCGCGAGATCGCGTCGGACAGTGGCGAAGCCCACCGCCGCCGCTGCCTGGAGGCGCTGGCGCTGTGCTGAGCCGCATCTCGTCCCTGCCGCGCGATGCGCGCGACACGCTGTTCCTGCTGGCGGTGATCGGCTGGGTGCTGGTGCCGCTCGTGCCGCACCTGCCGCTGTGGTGCACGGCTTTCGCCGCCGCCATCCTGGCCTGGCGCGGCTGGCTGGCCTGGCACAGCCGGGCACTGCCCAGCTCGTGGTGGGTGGCGGGCCTGCTGGCGGTCACCGTGGTGGCCACTCTGGCCTCGCACCGCACGGTGCTGGGGCGCGACGCCGGAGTGACACTGACCGTGGTGCTGCTCGCGCTCAAGACGCTGGAGCTGCGCGCGCGGCGCGATGCCTTCGTGGTGTTCTTCCTGGGCTTCTTCGTGATGCTCTCGAACTTCTTCTTCTCGCAATCGCTGCCCACGGCAGCCGCGATCCTGCTCGGCCTGTTCGGCCTGCTCACGGCCCTGGTCAACGCCCACCTGCCGGTGGGCCGCCCGCCCCTGGCTCTGGCGGCGCGCACGGCCGGCAAGATGGTCCTGCTGGGCGCGCCCATCATGGCTGCGCTCTTCATGCTGTTCCCGCGGCTGGCGCCGCTGTGGGGTGTGCCGGGCGATGCGATGGCCGGCAAGAGCGGCCTGTCGTCGAGCATGGAGATCGGCTCCATTGCCACCCTGGCGCTCGACAGCTCCATCGCCCTGCGCATCCGCTTCGAAGGGCCGACGCCGCCACAACGCGACCTGTATTTCCGTGGCCCCGTGTTCGGCGCCTTCGATGGCCGCCAGTGGCAGCCGCTCAACCCGCGCATCGCGCGCAGCTTTCCCACCGACGCCGATCTGCAGGTGAGCGGTGAGCCCTACCGCTATCAGGTCACGATGGAAGCCAGCCGCCGTCCGTGGCTGTTCGTGATGGAGGCCGCCATGCGGCCACCGCGCGTGCCGGGCTATGGCGTGGCGATGACGCCGGATCTGCAATGGAGCACCGACCGCATCGTGGGCGATCTGATCCGCTATGACGTCGAGAGCTACCCGCAGTTCCGCCACGGTCCGCGCCGCTTCGTGCCCGGGCTCGAGCTCTACCTGCAGTTGCCCGAGGGCAGCGATCCGCGCACGCGTGAGTTGGCGCGCGAGATCGCCGCCGCCGCCGGCCGCGACACCGGCGCGCGTGTGCAGGCCGTCATGGACCGGCTGCGAACCGGCGGCTACACCTACACGCTGGAGCCCGGTGTGTTCGGCCAGCACACGGCCGACGAGTTCTGGTTCGACCGCAAGGCAGGATTCTGCGAACACATCGCCTCAGCCTTCGTGGTGCTCATGCGCGCGATGGACGTGCCCGCGCGTATCGTCACGGGCTACCAGGGCGGCGAGACGAACAGCGTCGACGGCTACTGGACGCTGCGCCAGAGCGATGCGCATGCCTGGGCCGAAGTGTGGGAAGCCGGAACCGGCTGGGTACGCGTCGATCCGACGTCCGCCGTGTTCCCGGGCCGCACCGGCGCCTTCCAGCGCCTGCAGGCCGAACCCGGCGTCATCGCGGGCGCCTTCAGCGGCGCCATCGAATCATTCAGCCCGGGTCTGGGCACGCGCATGCGCGCTGCCTGGGAGGCCGTCAACAACCGCTGGAACCAGTGGGTGCTCAACTATTCGCAGACGCGCCAGCTCGACCTGCTGCGCCAGCTCGGCTTCGATTCGCCGACGTGGCAGGACCTGATCGTGGTCATTGGCGTGTTGCTGGGCGTGGCGGGTCTGGGCGGCGTGGCCTGGAGCCTGTGGAGCCGTGCGCAGCACGACCCCTGGCTGCGCCTGCTCTCGCAGGCCCGCCGCGCGCTGGAGAAAGGCGGACTGCGGACCCCGGCGGTCAGCACGCCGCGATCGCTCGCCCAACTGGCCCGGGAGCAGTTCGGCGAGCAGGCCCGCGCCGCCAGCCAGTGGCTGCTGCGGCTGGAAGCACAACGTTACGCGCGCGAGTCCGCACGGCGCGAGGGGCTGGCACAGCTGCGGCGAGAATTCAGGCAGATCTCCTGGCCTCGCGCGCAATGAACTTCAAAGTCTCCCGTCCCCTGCCCTGCCTACCGCCCGTCCCGTCATTGCTCACCGTTGCGCCACGGCGCAAGGCGTACCCGCACCGGTTCAGTTTGGCAGTGACGGCAGCGCTTGCAGGCGCACTGCTGGCGCCCGCCGTGTCAGGCTGGGCCCAGGCCGCGCCGGCCAAGCGGCCGGCCAAGCAGGCACCCCGCCCGGCCGTCACCTACGACACCCGGCCCGAGGCCATGGCCTTCGCCGATGATCTGGCGAATCGCCGCGACCTCGACCGCGCCTGGGTGCGTCAGGCCATCGGCCAGGCCCGCTTCCTGACCAACGTGCCGCGCCTGATGCAGCCCGCGCCGCCAGGCACGCCCAAGAACTGGCGTGTCTACCGCAGCCGCTTCATCGACGCCACGCGCATCGCCGCCGGCGTGCGTTTCTGGCAGGACAACGAAGCCACACTGGCGCGCGCCGAAGCCGAGTACGGCGTGCCGGCCGCGATGATCGTGGGCATCATCGGCGTGGAAACCATCTACGGCCAGCAGATGGGAACGTTCCGCGTGATCGATGCGCTCGCCACGCTGGCCTTCGACTTTCCCGCCTCGCACCCCCGCGCGAAGGAACGCACCGAGTTCTTCCGCGGCGAACTCGAACAGTTCCTCAGCCTGCAAAGTCGCACCGGCGGCGATCCGCTCGCGCCCGTGGGCAGCTATGCCGGCGCGATGGGTCTGCCGCAATTCATGCCTTCGAGCTGGGTGCGCTGGGCGGTGGACTTCGACGGCGACGGCCGGGTAGACCTGCGCAACAGTCCCGCCGACGCCATCGGCTCGGTGGCCAACTACTTCAAGGCCTTCGGCTGGAAGACCGGCATGCCCACGCACTACCCCGTCCGGTTCGACAGCGCCCGGCTCGACATGGACGCTCTGATGGCGCCCGACATCCTGCCGACCTTCAGCATCGACAGCTTTCAGGCCAAGGGCGCGATCCTCGACGGCCCGGCGCTCGCACACAGCGGGCCGCTGGCACTGATCGAGTTGCAGAACGGCAACGAGCCCGCACAGTACGTGGCCGGCACCGAGAATTTCTACGTCATCACGCGCTACAACTGGAGCAGCTACTACGCCATGTCCGTGATCGAGCTCGCGCGCGAAGTGCAGCAGGCGGCGGGGCGGTGAACCCCATGCAGCACGGGCATCCGGACCACACCGCGGAGAACTGGATCTACGACTTCATCGAGGCGCACCGCCAGCTCGATCCCGACGGCGAGTTCGACCTGGAGCTGGTGGCGGAACACGCCCGCCGGGCCTGGGATACCGAAGCGCAGGACATGCGCGCGCGCGACGCGGCCGAGGTGTACCTCCGGGAGTCGCAGCTGCCGCAGGCGCTCACGCTGTGGGTGGCCAAGGTGCTGGGCGAGCCGATCGACCGCTTCGCCCAGTGAGCGGCCGGGGCGCCACCTGGGGGCGCCCCGGCCCTCACTGCGTCACGGGCACCAGGAATTCGCGGCTGATGCGCGAGCCCAGCTCGTTCACGCGGTCGAGGAATTGCGTGAGGAAGGCGTGCAGCCCGGTGGCCAGGATCTCGTCGATGCGTCCGTATTGCAGGTCGGCGCGCAGCTTGCCGGCGCGGCGCAGTGTTTCGCTGGCCGGATCGGCCGCCACCATGGCGAGGTTGCCCACCACCTCGTTGAGGCTGGCGTGCAGCGAGCGCGGCATGTCGGGACGCAGGATGAGCAGGTCGGCCACGCGCTCGGGCCGGATCACGTCGCGGTAGACCTTGCGGTAGATCTCGAAGGCCGAGACGCTGCGCAGGATCGCGCTCCAGTGATAGAAGTCGTATTCCTGGTCGCGCTCGCTGGCGGCGCCGAAGAAGTCGCTCTGCACGGCATGGAACTTCACGTCGACCAGGCGCGCGGTGTTGTCGGCGCGTTCCAGGAAAGTGCCCATGCGCATGAAGTGCAGCGCCTCGTCCATCAGCATGGTGCCCACGGTGACGCCGCGCGAGAGGTGCGAGCGGAACTTGACCCACTCGAAGAACTGGCCCGGGTCGCGCTCGAACTCGCCGGCCTTGAGCATGCGGCGGCATTCGAGCCAGGTGGTGTTCTGCGTTTCCCAGGCCTCGGTGGTGAGCGAGCCGCGCACGGCCCGCGCGTTCTCGCGGGCGGCACGCAGGCACGAGATGATGGACGAGGGGTTGTTCTCGTCCTTGACCATGAACTCCATCACGCGGTCGGCCTCGATCTGACCGTGCAGCGCGCCGTAGGACGGCAACAGCTCGCTGATCGACAGCAGGCCCTGCCAGCCCATCTGCGCGACGGCGGCCGATTGCGGCAGCAGCGAGGTCTGGTAGTTGACGTCCAGCATGCGCGCCGTGTTTTCGGCACGTTCGGTGTAGCGGGACATCCAGTAGAGGTGGTCGGCGGTGCGGGACAACATGATTTCAGTTCCTTGCGCCGGCGGTCTGGCTCTGGGTTTGCGACGATGAAGACTGCGACTGGGATTGCGACTGCGATGGCGCCGGAGCGCGGCCACCGCGCGCCGCGTCTTCCAGGATCCACGTGTCCTTGGTGCCGCCGCCCTGCGACGAGTTGACCACCAGCGAGCCTTCCTTGAGCGCCACGCGCGTGAGGCCGCCGGGCACCATCTGCACTTCCTTGCCCGAGAGCACGAAGGGCCGCAGGTCGATATGGCGCGGCGCGATGCCGGATTCGACGAAGGTCGGACAGCTCGACAGGCTCAGCGTGGGCTGGGCGATGTAGCCGGCCGGGTTGGCCTCGACCGCGCGGCGGAAATCCTCGATCTCGGCCTGCGTGGCGGCCGGGCCGACCAGCATGCCGTAGCCACCGGCGCCGTGCACTTCCTTGACCACCAGATCCTTGAGGTTGGCCAGCACGTAAGACAGGTCGTCCCGGTTGCGGCACATGTAGGTGGGCACGTTGTTGAGGATGGGCTTCTCGCCCAGGTAGAACTCGATCATCTTGGGCACGTAGGGGTAGATGGACTTGTCGTCCGCCACGCCCGTGCCCACGGCATTGCAGATGGTGACGTTGCCGGCCTTGTAGGCGCGCATCAGGCCCGCCGCGCCCAGCGTGGAGGTGGGGCGGAAGACCTCGGGATCGAGGAAGTCGTCGTCCACCCGGCGGTAGATCACGTCCACGCGCTTGGGGCCGCGCGTGGTGCGCATCCAGACGAAGTCGTCTTTCACGAACATATCCTGCCCTTCGACGAGCTCCACGCCCATCTGCTGCGCGAGGAAGGCGTGCTCGAAGTAGGCGCTGTTGTACATGCCGGGCGTGAGCACCACCACGGTGGGCTCGGCCGTGGCGGGCGGCGACGAGGCGCGCAGCGTTTCGAGCAACAGGTCGGGGTAGTGCGCCACGGGCGCCACGCGGTTCTGGTTGAACAGTTCCGGGAAGAGCCGCATCATCATCTTGCGGTTCTCCAGCATGTAGCTCACGCCGCTGGGAACCCGCAGGTTGTCTTCCAGCACGTAGTACTCGCCCTCGCCGCGCGCGTTGGGGGCTCGCACGATGTCGATGCCGGCGATGTGCGAATAGATCTGGTTGGGCACCGTCACGCCGATCATCTCGGGGCGGAACTGCGCGTTGCGCATGATCTGCTCGGCCGGGATCACGCCGGCCTTGATGATTTCCTGGTCGTGGTAGACGTCGTGGATGAAGCGGTTGAGCGCGGTGACACGCTGCACCAGGCCTTTTTCCATGCTGGCCCATTCGTGGGCCGGAATGATGCGAGGGATGAGATCGAAGGGGATGAGGCGTTCGGTGCCGGCGCCGTCCTCGTCCTTGGCGCCGTAGACCGCGAAGGTGATGCCCACGCGGCGGAAGATCATTTCTGCCTCTTCGCGCCGGGCCCGCATCGCGTCGGCGGATTGCCGGGCCAGCCATTTTTCGTAGGTCTTGTAATGGTCCCGCACATCCCCCGATGTCGCGTGCATCTCGTCGAATTTCAGCATAGGCAGCCTTTTTTTCTCCTGCCCGACAGGATAGCAATTTCCAGGCCGCCGTCGCGGCGGACAACGGCAACGGACTGGCGGGCGCCGCCTAACGCCCGGCCGCCGCCGCGTCGGTCTGCACGTGATGCCAGTAGCGCCGCCGTTCGTCCCGCGTGCAAAGCCACTGGCCCGGCGCTTGCGAACGCCAGCGCAGCGCGCCGCAGCCCGGCGTGCCGACCACGGGCACGCCGGCTGCGGCATAGCGCTCCAGCACGGCCGCCGCCGGGTGGCCGAAGCGGTTGCGGTAGCCCGCCTGCACCACGGCCACCGCTGGCGCCACCGCGTCGATGAAGCCGGCGGACGACGAGGTGCCGCTGCCGTGGTGCGGCGCCAGCAGGAAGTCGGCTGCAAGCGGCACGCCTGCCTCCACCAGCGCGCTTTCCTGTGCACGCTCGATGTCTCCCGTGAGCAGGGCCGCCGCGCCATCGGCCGCCACCACGCGCAGCACGCACGAGCGCGCGTTCGGTTTCACCGCCTCGCCCTGGCCCGGCGGCGGATGCAGCACCTCGAAGCGCACGCCATCCCACGTCCAGGCCTGCCCGGCTTCGCAGTCGCGCGTGGGGGCCAGCGCGCGCAAGGGGTGGCCGGGTTCGAGCGACGCCAGCACCGGCAGGCCCGGCTGCGCGGCCAGCACGGAAGCGGCACCGCCCGTGTGGTCGCTGTCGCGGTGGCTGAGTACCAGCAGATCGGGCCGCTCGCCCAGGGCCCGCAGCAACGGCACCAGCACGCGGCCGCCCGCGTCATTGTCAGCCGACCAGCGCGGCCCGCTGTCGTAGTGCAGCGCGTGGTGCCGCGTGCGCACCAGCACCGCATTGCCCTGCCCCACATCGGCCGCCATCACGTCGAAGCGGCCTTCGCCAGGACGCGGGGGCTGCCACAGCAGCGCCGGCAGTACCAGCGGCAGGCCGAGCAGGCGCAGGCGCCACGGCAGCCGCATCACCAGCAATACGCCGCCCACCACGGCCGCCGCGCCCAGCCCTGGCGCCACGGCGGGCCGCGACAGCGTGGCCAGAGGCCAGGCCGCCAGATGCTCCAGCAGCCAGCCCAGCGCCTGCACCGCCAGTGCGGACGCGTTCCAGAGCGCCGGCACGGCCACGCCCAGCATTGCCAGCGGCGTAACCACCAGCGTCACCCACGGGATCGCCATGAGGTTGGCCAGCAGCCCGACCAGCGACACCTGCTGGAACAGCAGCAGCGTGAGCGGCGCCAGCGCCGCCGTGATCACCACCTGCTCGCGCAACAGCGCGGCCAGGCTGTGCAGCGCACGGTGCACGCCAGCGCGGTCGGGCGCGGCCTCGAGCCGCGCGCCGGCCATGCCCGCGTCGGTGGCGAACAGCACCCCCACGGCCACGAAACTCAGCCAGAAGCCGGGCTGCAGCAGCGCCCACGGATCGGCCGCCAACACGACGGCCGCCGCCAGCAGCCACACCTGCGGCCAGGGCCAGCGCCGGCCGGCCAGCCGCAGCAGGGCCACGGTGGCCAGCATCAGCACCGTGCGCTGCGAGGGAACGCCCCAGCCGCTGAACACGGCATAGGCCGCAGCCAGCAGCACGCCCGCGACCAGCGCCGCATGCTGCGCCGGGCAGGCCAGGCACAGACGGGCCGAGCGGCGCCACGCGCGCGCCGCCACCGCCGCCGCGATCCAGGCGAACAGGGTGACGTGCAGACCCGAGATGCTCATCAGGTGCGCCACGCCGGTTTCGCGGAACAGCTCCCAGTCGGCGCGGCCGATGGCCGACTGGTCGCCCGTCACCAGCGCCGCCACCACCCCGGCCGACCGCGCCTCGTCCACCCGCGCCACGATGGCGTCGCGCACGGCCTGGCGGGCGCGTTCCACGGGACGTCGCCAGCCGGCCGCCTCCAGCCGCGTGGCGGCGGCGATCGAACCCGAGGCCTGCAGGCCCTGTTCCCACAGCCAGAGCTCGGTATCGAAGCCGTGCGGGTTGAGCAGGCCGTGCGGCGCCTTCAGCCGCACCGTGAGACGCCAGCGCTCGCCGGGCACGAAGGGCGGTGCGGCGACACCGCCTTCGCCCGTCCACCAGCCCAGGCTGAGCTGCGCCGGCACATCCACCGGCTCGCCGCGCCAGAACGCCTGCGCGGCCTCGAAGCGCAGCCGCGTGCCAGCCGGGCCCTGCTGCGGCATGGCATCGACGATGCCTTCGACCTGCAGTTCACGGCCTTCGAGCGGCGGCGCCAGCGCACCCGCCGCGAACAGCGCGGCACGGCTGCTGCACACGCCGAACGCCAGCAGCGCCGCCGCCAGCGCCCAGGCCAGCTTCGCCCCGCCGGCCGTGGCGCCGGCGTGACGCCGGCCCAGCATCGCAGCCACCGCCGCCAGGGCCACGGCGGCGGCCAGCCACAGCACGCACGCGGCTGGCGAGGGCAACACCGCCTGCTGCAGTTGCCGTGCCGTGCCCGCGACCCAGCCCAGCAACACCGGCGCTGGCGATGGCATCGCATCTGTCTGCCGGTGCGTGATGACGCCCGTGTCCGCGCCATGCATCGCGCTTCCTCCGCTCTCCCTGTGAAGGGCGCGGATTGTGCAGATACGCGCCCCTCGCGGCGCACGGCCGACAACACTGGAAACAACTCGGCGTCAGCCCCGTGCTGCGATCTGTCATGCCGACTGGCTCGCCTCTTGCTAGGATGCGTCGTCGCGGGCGTCGTCCGCGGCTCCATGCTTTCGAGACAACTGCATGTCCATCCACGCTGCCCTCCACCACGTCACCCACTACAAATACGACCGCCCGGTGAACCTCGGGCCCCAGGTCATCCGCCTGCGGCCCGCACCGCACTGCCGCAGCAATATCGTCTCGTACTCGCTTCGCATCGAGCCGGCCGAGCACTTCATCAACTGGCAGCAGGATCCGTTCTCCAACTACCAGGCGCGGCTGGTCTTCCCCGAGAAGACGACCGAATTCAAGGTGACGGTCGACCTCGTGGTGGAGATGGCGGTCTACAACCCGTTCGACTTCTTCCTCGAACCCGAGGCCGAGGAATTCCCTTTCAAGTACGCGGCGGGCCTGGCACAGGAACTGGCGCCCTATCTCGCCGCCGAGCCGGCCACACCGCGCGTGCAGGCCTACCTCGACCGCATCGACCGCAGCAAGAGGCGCACGATCGATTTCCTGGTGGGGCTCAACCAGCAGCTGCAGCAGGACATCCGCTACCTGATCCGCATGGAGCCCGGCGTGCAGACGCCCGAGCAGACGCTGGCAAACGCCTCGGGCTCGTGCCGCGACTCGGGCTGGCTGCTGGTCCAGCTGCTGCGCCACATGGGCCTGGCGGCCCGCTTCGTCTCGGGCTACCTGATCCAGCTCAAGCCTGACGTGAAGGCGCTCGACGGTCCCAGCGGCACCGAGGTCGACTTCACCGACCTGCACGCCTGGTGCGAGGTCTACCTGCCCGGCGCGGGCTGGATCGGGCTCGACCCCACCTCCGGCCTGATGGCCGGTGAAGGCCACATTCCGCTGGCCTGCACACCGCAGCCTTCGGGCGCGGCCCCGGTCGAAGGTGGCGTGGACAAATGCGAGGTCGAATTCGGCCACACGATGGAGGTCACACGCATCCACGAGTCGCCGCGCGTGACCAAGCCCTACACCGAGGAGCAATGGCAACAGGTGCTGGCGCTGGGCGAGGCGGTGGACGCCGAACTGGTGGCCGGCGACGTGCGCCTGACGCAGGGCGGCGAGCCCACCTTCGTGTCGATCGACAACCGCGACGGCGCCGAATGGAACACCGACGCGCTGGGGCCGACGAAGCGCGGCTACGCCACCGAGCTCGTGCAGAAGCTGCGTGCCGAATACGGCGAGGGCGGCTTCCTGCACTTCGGCCAGGGCAAGTGGTATCCGGGCGAGCAGTTGCCACGCTGGGCGCTGTCGATCTTCTGGCGCGCCGACGGCCAGCCCGTGTGGCGCAACCCGGCCCTGTTCGCCGACGAACGCCTTCCAGCGCGCTACACCAGTGCCGATGCCAAGCGCTTCATCGACACGCTCTCGGGCAAGCTCAACCTCTCGCCCCAGTTCATTGAACCGGGCTACGAAGACGTCTGGTACTACCTGTGGCGCGAACGACGCCTGCCGGTCAACGTCGACCCCTTCGATTCGCGGCTGGACGACGAGCTCGAACGCGTGCGCCTGCGCCGCGTGTTCGAGCAGAAGCTCGGCAGCGTGGTCGGCTATGTGCTGCCGCTCGCGCCCGCCAGCAGCGATGCCAACCCCGCGCTGGGAGGCCCGCTCTGGACCACCGGCCCGTGGTTCCTGCGCGACGAGCGCATGTACCTGATCCCCGGTGATTCACCCATGGGCTACCGGCTGCCGCTCGACTCGCTGCCCTGGGTGAGCAAGGGCGACTACCCCTACCAGCACGAAACCGACCCGATGGCGCCGCGCACCGCGCTGCCCGACGCCGCCGCGCTGCAGGCGCGCTACGCCGTGCCCTACCTGGCCGGCACGCCCGCCGCCACGGCCGCGGCGTTGCGGCTGCAGGAGAGCGATCGCCGTACGACGACAGCGGCAGCGCCCCACGGCAGCAGCCTGGCCCAGGCCGCGTCGGCGGCCGCCCACGGACGCACCGCCGGCCCGTGCGCGACGGCAGCCTCGTCGCAGGCCGAGCCCGCCGACTTCGTGCGCCACCCCAACCGCTTCGAATCGGCCCACGGCATCACGCGCACCGCACTGTGCGTCGAAGCACGCGATCCTCGCCGCGCCAACGGACCCAAGGCCGAGCAGCAGGGCAGCAAGTCCGGCGTGCTTTACGTTTTCATGCCGCCGCTGGCGCGCCTGGAGGACTACCTCGACCTGCTCGCGGCCGTCGAGGCCACGGCCGAGGAGCTGGGCGTGCAGATCGTGCTCGAAGGCTATCCGCCGCCGCGCGACCACCGGCTCAAGCTGCTGGCCGTCACGCCCGACCCTGGCGTGATCGAGGTCAACATCCACCCCGCGCACAGCTGGGGCGAACTCGTGCAGCACACCGAGTTCCTATACGAAGCCGCATGGGAATCGCGCCTGTCGGCCGAGAAGTTCATGACCGACGGCAAGCACACCGGCACCGGTGGCGGCAACCACTTCGTGCTGGGCGGCGCCACGCCGGCCGACAGCCCCTTCCTGCGCCGGCCCGAGCTGCTGGCCAGCCTGATCCTGTACTGGCACAACCACCCGTCGCTGTCGTACCTGTTCTCGGGCATGTTCGTCGGCCCGACCAGCCAGGCGCCCCGCGTGGACGAAGCCCGCAACGACCAGCTCTACGAGCTGGAAATCGCGCTCAAGGAAATCCGCGCCAACCGCGAACGACATGGCCAGCACATGCCGCCCTGGCTGGTCGACCGCGTGCTGCGCAACATCCTGATCGACGTCACGGGCAACACGCATCGCAGCGAGTTCTGCATCGACAAGCTCTACTCGCCCGACAGCAGCACCGGCCGCCTGGGCCTGCTGGAGCTGCGCGCCTTCGAGATGCCGCCACACGCGCGCATGAGCATCGCGCAGCCACTGCTGCTGCGCGCCCTCATCGCGAGGTTCTGGAAAGAGCCCTACGCCGACCCCGC
>JAGOCV010000068.1 GCA_017998575.1 Burkholderiaceae bacterium | reverse complement strand
CATCAGCACGCCGTTCACGGGCCACAAGATGAGCGGCTACGGCCAGGAGAAGGGCCGCCTGGGCATCCTGGAATACACGAGCCAGAAGAGTTTCTACTGGGGGCTGAACGACGCGCCCCTGCCATGGAGCGCAGCATGATCGAAGGCATCGACGCCATCACCTATTCCACCGACCGCTGGGACGAGGCGAAGAAGTTCTTCGCCGACTGGGGCCTCAAGCTCGAGAAGGAAACCGACGCGCGCGTGGACTGGTCCACCCTCAACGGCTGCGGCGTGAGCGTGATCCGCCCGGACGACGCCAACTACCCCAAGCCCATCGAGGACGGCCCGACGATCCGCGAAGTGGTGTGGGGCGTGCACGATGCCGCCGACCTCGACCGCCTGGCCGCCGGCCCGCTGTCGACGGCGCCCGGCTTCGTCGACGGACGTGCCGCCGACGGCACGCTCACCGCGCGCGATCCGCACGGCCTGCAGATCAAGTTCCGCGTCATGCAAAAGCGCGCGCTCGACATCAAGGGCGCGGCCACCAACCCCTGGGGCGACGTGCGCCGCGTCGATGCGCCTTCGCCCATCTACGAACGCGCCGAGCCCATCGAAGTGGGCCACGTCGTGCTGTTCACCGACCGTCTGGCCGAAGCCGTGGCGTTCTACGAATCGATCGGCTTCGTGCAGTCCGACCGCTACCCGGGCCGGGGTGTGTTCATGCGCTGCGCGCCCGACGCCGGCCACCACGACCTGTTCCTGCTGCAACTGCCCAACAAGGCGACCGGCCTGAACCACGTGGCCTACACCGTGCGCGACATCCACGAGGTGTTCGGCGGCGGCCTGCACATCAGCCGCTGCGGCTGGAAGACCCAGCTCGGCCCGGGCCGGCATCCGATCTCTTCGGCCTACTTCTGGTACTTCGAGAACCCCTGCGGCGGCCTGATCGAATACAACGCCGACGAAGACCACCTGAGCCCGGCCTGGGAGATGCGCGAGTTCGAGCCCGGCCCCACGGTGTTCGCCGAATGGGCGGTGGATGGCGGCCTGGATGGCCACACGCGCCGCCAGAAGAACGCCGAAGGCCCCTCGGGCAAGTTCCTCACCGAGAAGAAGTGAGCGCCGCCGCCATGAGCCATTCCGCATCCGCACCCATCGGCATCGCCGGCGCCGGCATCGGCGGCCTGGCCGCCGCCATCGCGCTGGCGCGCGCCGGCCATGACGTCGTCGTGTTCGAGCAGACCAAGGCTTTCGGCCGCGTGGGCGCCGACATCAACCTCACCCCCAACGCCGTGCGCGCGCTCGACGGCCTGGGCGTGGGCGAGGCCGCGCGCGTGACTGCCGCGCGTCCCACGCACCGCATCAGCCGCCTGTGGGACACGGGCGAAGAAACCTCGCGCCTGCCCATGGGCGACGAGGCCGAACGCCTGTACGGCGCGCCGCAACTCACCATCCACCGCGCCGACCTGCTGGCCGCGCTCACCGATGCCTTCGGCCTGGAGCGCATCCGCCTGGGCCGCCGCGTGCAGGCCATCGCCGAGGACGCCGAAGGCGTGACGGTGAGCTTCGAGGGCGGCGAGAGCCAGCGCCTGTCGGCCCTGATCGGTGCCGACGGCATCCACTCGGCCGTGCGCACGGCGATGTTCGGCCCCGAGAGCCCGCGCTTCACCGGCATCGTGGCCTACCGCGCCGTCGTGCCGGCGTCGAAGCTCGAAGGCGTGCCCAACCTGCAGGCCTTCACCAAGTGGTGGGGCCCCAATCCGCAGAGCCAGATCGTCACCTTCCCGCTCAACCGCGGGCGCGACATCTTCATCTTCGCCACCACGCCGCAGGACACCTGGCACCTCGAATCGTGGACCACGCAGGGCAGCGTGGAAGAACTGCGCGAGCAGTACGCCGACTTCCACCCCGATGCGCGCGCGCTGCTGGCGGCCGTCGGCGAGGTGCTCAAGACCGCGCTGTACGAGCGCGATCCGATGCCCACCTGGAGCCGTGGCCGCATGACATTGCTGGGCGATGCCGCGCACCCGATGCTGCCCTTCATGGCGCAGGGCGCGGGCATGGCGATCGAGGACGCCGTGGTGCTGGCGCGGCATCTGGAAGGCGTCGATGCCGCCGGCCTGCCCCACGCGCTGGAGCGCTACGAAGTGGCACGGCGCGAGCGCACGTCGCGCATCCAGCTCGGATCGCGCGGCAACCAGTGGCTGCGCGAAGGCGGCAACGCCGACTGGGTCTATGGCTACGACGCGTGGGCCGTGCCGCTGGGCACGCCTGCCGGCGCCTGAAGCCACGCTGCATCGCGAACACCGCACAACACACGTCTTTCCCACAAGGACACACGATGAGCACTCCGCAAGAAGACCGCTACCTCCAGCCCCACCAGGCGCGCGAGCGCGCGCCGACGCCTTATGAAGATCTGCTGGGCGACGCCATCGAGCGCGCCTTCGCTTCGGGCGTGACCCAGGTCGAGGACCTGGTCGCCGCGCTCAACCGCACCGGCCCCGCCGCGCCCAACAGCCAGCCGTGGACGGTGGAGAGCTATCGCCAGGAAATGGCCCGACTGGGCTACTGATCACCGCAGGAGAATCAGCATGAGCACCCCCACCCCCCAGGAAGTCGACGCACTGCTGGCCCGTGGCCTGCAGGATCTCTGGTATCCCATCTGCCCCAGCTCGTTCGTCAAGGAGCGACCCGTGTCGCTCAAGCGGCTGGGCCACAAGCTGGCGCTCTGGCGCGACAACGACGGCAACGTGCACGCGCTGCGCGACCGCTGCCCGCACCGCGGCGCGCCGCTGTCGCAGGGCGTCAACATGGGTGACCGCCTGGCCTGCCCGTACCACGGCATCGAGGTGCGCTGCGACGGCACCGTGACCAGCGTGCCGGCCTCGCCCGGCTGCACGCTCGAAGGCAAGCGTGCGGCGCTGGCCTTCCATACGCGCGAGGCGCACGGCGCGATCTGGATCTACAACGCCAGCGAGCCGGTGGACGAGCCGCCGCCGCTGGTGCTGCCCGACGAGCTGACCTCGCCCGAGTACTCCTCGTTCCTGTGCTATTCGGAATGGCGCTGCGACTACCGCTATGCGGTGGACAACGTGATGGACCCGATGCACGGCACCTTCCTGCACAAGATGTCGCACTCGATGGCCGAGGGCGACATCAGCGCCAAGTTCCAGCTGCGCCGCACCGAGCATGGCTTCGTGTTCGAGAAGGCCGGCCAGCGCGACATGAACTTCGACTGGACCGAGTTCGCCGACACCGGCGCGCAGTGGCTGCGCCTGGAGATTCCGTATCCGAAGACGGGCGGGCCGGGCGGCAACTTCGCCATCATCGGCTTCGCCGTTCCCATCACCAACGAGCTGTGCGGCGTGTTCTTCTGGCGCTGCCGCCGCGTGAGCGACTGGATGCGCGACACCTGGCGCTTCCTCTACCGCAACCGCCTGGAGGCACGCCACTGGGCCGTGCTGGAGCAGGACCGCGTGGTGCTCGAGAGCATGGAGCCCGACGCCTGGGACCACGAGCACCTGTACGACCACGACGTCGGCCTGTCGCGCCTGCGCCGCCACCTGCAGAACCAGGCGATCAAGCAGATCAATGCGAAGGCCGCGCGCGCAGCGCAGGGCACACCCGTTGCCGCGCCTGCCAGCCTCAAGGAAAGCGCGGCGGCCTGACATGGACATGGGAATTGCGGGCAAGAGCGCCCTGGTGTGTGGTGCGAGCGCGGGCCTGGGCTACGCCTGCGCCGAGGCGCTGGTGCGCGAAGGCGTCAACGTGCTGATCGTCGCGCGCACCGAAGGCCCGTTGCAGGAAGCGGCGGCCAGGCTGGCCGCGCTGGGCGCAGGCCAGGTCGAATGGGTCGCGGCCGATGTGACCACGACCGAAGGCCGCGAGCGCATCTTCGCCACGCCGCGCGCGTTCGACATCCTCGTCACCAATGCCGGTGGCCCGCCTCCGGGCGACTTCCGCCAGTGGAACGAAGACGACTGGCAGAAGGCGCTGCGCGGCAACATGCTCACGCCGATCGAGCTGATCCGCCGCACGGTGGACGGCATGATGGAACGCGGCTTCGGCCGCATCGTCAACATCACCTCCAGCGCAGTGAAGGCGCCCGTGGACGGCCTGGGACTGTCCAACGGCGCGCGCGCCGGCCTGACCGGCTTCGTGGCCGGCCTGGCGCGCAGCACCGTGGCGCGCGGCGTCACCATCAACAACCTGTTGCCCGGCACCTTCGACACCGCGCGCCTGGCCGGCAACTTCGCCGCCGCGGCGAAACGCGAAGGCAAGACGCTCGAGGAAGTGCGCAGCTCGCGCGTGGCACGCCACCCCGCCAAGCGGCTGGGCGATCCAGCCGAACTGGGCGCGGCCTGCGTCTTCCTGTGCAGCCGCCATGCGGGCTACATCAACGGGCAGAACCTGCTGCTGGACGGCGGCTCGTTCCCCGGTGTGCTGTGAAACGGTCGTAGGACGCGTCTGACATTTTTGTGTCGCTTGGTAACAAAAACGGCTGAGGGTGCGACAGGTAACGCCCTATCGGGGGAAAGAGTGATAATCTTTCCGTTACAAGTCAAAGGTGTCCCCGGCCGGTTCCACGGCTTCCGTCATGCGTCCGCCGATCTCGACCGCTTCCAAGTTCAGCATCCAGGATCTGGTGCAGGCCATTGCGCGCAACAACGGCTATGACTCGGTGAGCGTCAACCTGTCGCCGGCCCAGTGGGATGTGCTGGCCACCTACATGCAGCCCTTCACGCTGGCGGCCGGCCAGGTGCTCATCGACCAGGGCTCGCCCGATCGCACGCTGTACTTCGTCGAGGCCGGCGCGCTCTCGGTCCACATGGAAGACGAGGACGGCAACATGAAGCTGGCCCTCATCAACCCCGGCTCCGTGGTCGGCGAAGGCGCGTTCTTCTCGCGCCTGCCGCGCTCGGCCAGCGTGGTGGCCACCGGCCCCTGCAAGCTCTGGAGCCTGACGCCCATCCGGTTCACCGAAATGGCCAACCGCCAGCCGGCCGTGGCGCTGGAAGTGGCGATGGGATTGGGCGCGGTGATTGCAAAGCGTCTGGCCAACAAGCCCAAGCGCGTGGCCGTGACCTGAGCCTGGGCCTCGTGCCTGGCTTTGCCGGCCGCCGGAGCCGGGACGCGTGGGAGCGCGTCGCAAGTTTTCATCAAGAGGGAATCCATGAGTCTCGTCTGTCCGGCCTGCCAGGCCGAGAACCCTGCCGGCGGCAAGTTCTGCCGTTCCTGCGGCACCCGCCTCGACGCCCCGGCCGCCGCAGCGGTCGATCCGGCTCCTGTACCCGTACCCTCGCCTGCACCTGCACCTGCACCTGCACCTGCACCTGCACCCATCCCGGCTCCGGCTCCGGCTCCGGCTCCGGCTCCGGCTCCGGCTCCGGCTCCGGCTCCGGCTCCGGCTCCGGCTCCGGCGCTGCCGTCCGAGCCCTCGTCGGCTGGCGGGGGCTCGTCGTCGGCCGGGCTGATCGTCGGTGTGATCGTGTTGGTGCTGCTGTCTGCGGCGGCATGGTTCATGTTCATGCGCTCGCCGGCCCCTGAAGCCGACGCCACGCAGGCCGCCCCGGCGGCTCCGGCCGAGGCCGCAGCGGCGCCTGCCGCCGATGCCGTGACCGATGCCGCGGCGCCGCCGGTGGAATCCGCGCCGCCGAGCCCCGAGCCGGCACCGGCCGCACCGCCTCCTCCTCCCGCACCGGCCCCTGCCGCTGCCGCTGCGCCCACGCGGCCAGTGACTTCGCCCGCTGCTGCGCAGCGTCCGGCGCAGCCTCGCCCGGCGCCGGCCCAGCCCGTGGTGCGCAGCGAACCGCTGCCTGCTCCGGCGCCGCGCGCGGCCGAGCTGCCACCGCCCGCGCTCGCCCCGGCACCGGCTGCGCCGGCCGGCCCCGCCACGCCGCGCGAGGCCTGCGGCACGCGCGTGTTCATCGCGCTGTCGATGTGCATGGACCGGCAGTGCGAGTCGTCGGCCTTCCGGTCGCATCCGCAGTGCACGCAGTGGCGCGCCGAGCAGAAGGAAATGCGCGAGCGCAACCAGGCGCCGATGCCGTGAGCCGGCACCGTCACCAACACACCCGATACTGAAGTCAAGTCATCCGGAGGGAAAAACGATGTCGATCACACAACAAATCTCCAACGCGGGCAGCCTGCTGTCGTCGGTTGACGCGCTGCGCAACGTGCGTGCGCTGGCCGTGATGCTGGGCTCGCTGGTGGCCGGGGCGCTGGTGTGGGGCCTGGGCGGCGTGCTGGCCGTCAACGTGGGCTTCCTGCTGGCCCTGGTCTTCTTCCTGCTGGGCGCGGCCGTGGTGTTCTACGGCGTCAACGCGGCCGGCATCATGATCATGGACGAGGTCAAGGGCGCGCCCTCGCGCCCCATCGTCGCCGCGGTGGTCACCTCGCTGGCGACCAGCCATCGCCTGTTGCTGGCGCTGTTGCTGGTGGGCGCGATCTACCTGGCCGGCCTGATCGTGCTGGCGGTGGTGCTGCTGATCTGCAAGATTCCGCTGCTCGGCCCGGTGCTCTACACCGTGGTGTTTCCGGTGAGCGTGGTGCTGGCCGGCGTGGCCATCTTCGCGCTGTACGCCGTGGTGCTGCCGCTGGCCGCGCCTGCCGTCTGGGATGGTGCCCACACGCTGCAGGCCGTCTCGCGCCTGCTGGCCATCGCGCGCAGCCGCATCGTCAACGTGCTGATCATGATGGCGCTGCTGTCGTTCCTGGTGGCCGTGGTGGCTGGCTTCATCGCGCTGATCATGATCAGCGGCACCGTGGTGACCATGGGCCTGTCGGCCGGCATCCTCGACATGGGCGGCGGCTTCATGGGCATGATGGGCGGCGGCATGGGGAGCTACGGCGGCTATGGCGGTGGCGGCACGGGCTACATGGCCGCGGCCCTGATCGGCGGCGGCGTGGTGTACGCCGTGGCGTTCAGCCTGCCGGGCATGGTGATGCTGCACGGCAGCTGCCAGGTGTACCTGTCGAACCTGCAGGGCGTGGATGTGGGCGGCATGGAAGCGCAGCTGCGCGAGACCATGGACGCCGCGCGCCGCAAGGCTGATGACCTGCGCGCCCAGGCCGCCCAAGCCGCTGCCGCTGCACAGGCCGCGGCGGCCGACGCGGCAGCCAAGGCGCGCGCGGCCAGCCCGGCACCGGCACCCACGGCGGCGCCGGCCCTGCCGCCCGCAGCTGCCTCTGCAGCCCCGGTGGACGACAGGCCGGCCACGCTCACCTGCGTGCAATGCGGCCATCCCTACCTGGCGGGCGACCAATTCTGCGGCAACTGCGGACAACAGCTGGCGTCGTGACGCGTGCGGGCGCTCGCACCGTCTGCCCACTTCCGCCGGGCGGTCGGCCGCGGTGCGCGAGCGGTATGTAACTGGCCTGCGATTCGCTTGGTGAGCAGGAGCCTCGCGCGCGCGTGAGGCGGGTTCCAGATGTTTTCCAGGTTTCAGATCATGTCGTTGCTGGGTTGGTTGTCCCAGGGGGCGCGCAAGCCGCGCGGCCGCTCTTCTTCTCTTCCGGATTCCTCCGGCTTCTCGCGCATGGATGCCACGCGCCCGCTGCGCACGGGCGTGGCCGTTTCACATGAAGGCGCGGCGGGCCGGGCCACGCCTGCGGCCGGTGCAGGTGCGGGGGGCCGCCGCAGCGAGCGACTCGACCAGCGTGAGCGCCTCTACAGCGTCGTGCGCGAATCCATGGTCCGCTCGGGCGTGCTGTCGTCGGGCTACAAGTTCAAGGTGCTGTCGCTGGACGCGCGCGGCAGCCAGTTCCTGGTGATGATGGATCTGGCCCGCGAGCTCGCGCGCGAGCCCACGCGCCTGACCGAAGTCGAGGGCCTGATCGCGCAGGTCGCCAAGCAGCGCTTCGGCATCGTGGTGACGGCGGTGTATTGGCGCCTCAATGAACAGGTGGTGGTCAATGCATCTTCGGCGCGTGTGGCCACCGCCGCTGCCCAGGCCGCATCGCCGGGGGCGGCTTCGGCCAACACGCGGGACGCCGCTGTGGTTGCAGCGCCAGCGCCCGCCCTGCCGCCGGGTGTGGCAACCGCCGGCAGCAGCGCCGCTTCAGCCGCCACACCGCACGCCGAGGCCGCGCCCAGCACCGTGGCGCCGGCACGCCCCGGTGGCGGCTACGAACCGCTGCAGGCCGACGAGATCGCCGCATTCAAGGACGCGCTGGCCGGTGCCGTGGGCGCCGCACGCGCCCAGACGGCCGCGCGGCTCGAGGCCAAGGCCGGCGCGCAGCTTCGCGAGGCGCGCGACGCCAAAATCAAGGCCGACGCGCAGCTTCGCGAGGCGCGCGACGCCAAAATCAAGGCCGACGCGCCGCGCAAGCTGTTGGGCTGGCCCAGGCGGGCGGCCCCGCTCACAGGCTTCGAGGACACCGAAGCGTTCGCGCCGTCCAGCCTGCCGCCCGACCCTTCGCGACCACAGACACTGAGCGAAACGCAGTACGGCGATCTGCACTGATCGCCTGGGCGCAGGGCTGCGGAGCTCAGTGCCCCTCGAAATCCACCAGCGTGTGCAGGGCCAGCCCCGCCTCGCGCAGGCGGGCCGATCCGCCCAGTTCGGGCAGATCGACGATGGCGGCGCCCTCGGTGACGATGCCGCCCAGCTTCTCCAGCAGCTTCTTGCCCGCCATCATGGTGCCGCCGGTGGCGATCAGGTCGTCGATCAGCAGCACACGGTGGCCGGGGCGGATCGCATCGGTATGCAATTCGACCGTGGCGCTGCCGTACTCCAGCTCATAGGTCTCTTCCACAGTGGTGAAGGGCAGCTTGCCCTTCTTGCGGATCGGAACGAAGCCCACGTTGAGCTCGTAGGCCACCACTGCGCCCAGGATAAAGCCCCGCGCGTCCAGCCCGGCCACGACATCGGGCCGCAGTGCCGGATCCATGTAGCGGTGCACGAACGCATCGATGAGCACGCGGAATACCTTCGGATCCTGCAGGAGCGGCGTGATGTCACGGAACTGCACGCCGGGCGCGGGCCAGTCGGGCACGGTACGGATGTGGTCCTTGAGGTACTGCGAGACGTTGAGGTGGGACATGGCTTGGCGCGGAAAAGGCGTAGCAGCGATTGTCCCCGACACAGCACCGAGCGCTGACCGCGCAGCGGTCAAGCCCCGGCTGTGCCGGGGCCACGCGCGAGCGGCCCCCTCGGGGGGCAGAGAGCTACACGCAGTGAGCGAACGTGGGGGTCAAGTCCTGCTATCCCCGCAGCAGCTTTTCCTCGGCCAGCGCCAGGACCTCGGCCCGTCCGCCCAGCACCAGCGTATCGCCACCCTCGATCGGCGTGTCGTCCCCGGGCGCGATGGCGCGGCCATCGGCGCGGCGCAGGCTGACCACGCGCACCCCCAGCGCATGCAGCGCGAAATGGGCCAGCGTGCGGCCGGCCGCACGCGTGCCGGGCGGCAGCGTGACGCTGGCCAGCCGCTCTTGCTGGAGCTCGTCGATGCCGTCGTCGTCCTGGCCGTGGAAGTAGCCGCGCAGCAAGCCGTAGCGCGCCTCGCGCTGATCCTGAACCACGCGGATCACGCGTCGCATCGGCACGCCCACCAGCGCGAGCGCGTGGCTGGCGAGCATGAGCGAGCCTTCGATGGCCTCGGGCACGACCTCGGTGGCGCCGGCCGCGCGCAGCGCATCGAGGTCGTGATCGTCCTGCGTGCGCACGATCACCGGTACCTCGGGCGCGTGGGAGCGCGTATGTGCCAGCACTTTGTGCGCACCGGGCACGTCGAGGTAGGTGACCACCACGGCGCTGGCGCGCGCCAGGCCCGCCGCCATCAGCGAGGTGAGCCGCGCGGCGTCACCGAACACCACCGAGTCGCCCGCGGCGGCGGCGCGCCGGACACGGTCCGGATCGAGGTCGAGCGCCATGTACGGAATGCCCTCGGCTTCCAGCAGTCGCGCCAGGTTCTGGCCGCAGCGGCCGTAGCCGCAGATGATCACGTGGCGGCTGGTGTTGATCGCCTTGCGGGCAATGGTGGTCATCTGCAGCGATTGCTGCAGCCACTCGCTGGCCACCAGCTTCATCACGATGCGGTTGCTCCACTGGATGATGAACGGCGTGGCCAGCATCGACAGCACCATGGCCGCCAGGATGGGGTTGAGCAGCTCGGCCGGCACCAGGTTGCGGCCTTGCGCCAGCGACAGCAGCACGAAGCCGAATTCGCCGGCCTGCGCCAGATACAGCCCCGTGCGCAGCGACACGCCGGCCGAGGCGCCCAGCGCGCGCGCCAGCAGCGCGACGACGACGAGCTTGAACAGCACCGGGCCCACGAGCAGCACCAGCACCAGGCCCCAGCGCTCGAACACCACGTGCCAGTCGAGCATCATGCCCACGCCGATGAAGAACAGGCCCAGCAGCACGTTGTGGAAGGGGCGGATGTCGGTCTCTACCTGGTGCTTGAATTCGGTTTCGGACACCAGCATGCCGGCAATGAAGGCACCCAGCGCCAGCGACAGGCCGGCCAGCTCGGTGAGCCACGCCAGACCCAGCGTGACCAGCAGCAGGTTGAGCATGAACAGCTCATCGCTCTTGCGTCGGGCCACCAGCGTGAGCCATCCTCGCATCACGCGCTGCCCGCCCACCAGCAACACGGTGATCAGCACGGCGGCCTTGAGGCTGGCCAGCGCGAGCGCGAGCGCCAGGTCTTCGGCCGACGCGCCCAGCGCCGGAATCAGCACCATCAGCGGCACCACGGCCAGATCCTGCAGCAGCAGCACGCCCATGACGCGCTTGCCGTGCTCGCTTTCAAGCTCGAGCCGCTCGGACATCAGCTTGACCACGATCGCCGTGCTGCTCATGGTGAGCGTGCCGCCCAGCGCCAACGCGGTCTGCCACGACACCTGCCACAGCCGGGGAACCAGCCACGCCAGCAGCAGCGAGCCGGCCATGACGGCTGCCATCGTCAAAACCACCTGCATCAGGCCCAGGCCGAAGACGTGGGCCCGCATGGCGCGCAGGCGCGGCAGATTGAATTCGAGCCCGATCACGAACATCAGGAACACGACGCCGAACTCGCCCAGGTGGCGCACGCTGTCGGCGTTGCGGGCCAGCGCCAGCGCGTGCGGCCCGAGCAGCACGCCGACCGCGATGTAGCCCAGCACGGGCGGCAGCTTGAGCGAGCGGCAGGCGACCACGCCGAGCACGGCCGCCAGCAGGTACAGGAGCGTGAGCTCGAGGGACGTCATGAGAAGCGTGTTGTTATAGGCGTTCTGCGGGCGATGCTAGCAAGGAGCGTGCACCCAGCGAGGCCGTACCGCGTGGGGGGTAACCCGCGGCCGGCCAGGCGCCGCGCAGACCCCGCCCGTAGAATCCGCGCCATGACATTCGACGCCGCCCGCGCCCTGCGCCTGGCCCAGGAGACTTTCGACATCGAGGCCGCAGCGGTGGCCGGTCTCAAGGGACGGCTCACCGAGGCATTCGCGCAGGCCGTGGAGCGCATCCTGCAGGTGCGTGGCCGCGTGGTGGTGATGGGCATGGGAAAAAGCGGACACGTCGGCCGCAAGGTGGCGGCCACGCTGGCGTCCACCGGCACGCCCGCCATGTTCGTCCACCCGGCCGAGGCCAGCCATGGCGACCTGGGCATGGTCAAGGCGATCGACCTCGTGCTGGCGCTCTCCAACAGCGGCGAAAGCGACGAGCTCAACGCCATCCTTCCCGTGCTCAAGCGCCAGGGTGTGCCGCTGGTGGCCATCACCGGCGGGCGTACCTCCACCCTCGCGCGCCATGCCGACGTGGTGCTCGACAGCGGCGTCGAGAAGGAGGCCTGTCCGCTCAACCTGGCCCCCACGGCCAGCACCACGGCGCAACTGGCGATGGGCGACGCGCTCGCCGTCGCTCTGCTGGAGATGCGGGGCTTCCGCGCGGAAGACTTCGCGCGTTCGCACCCTGGCGGCGCGCTGGGCCGCAAGTTGCTCACGCATGTCTCGGACGTGATGCGCTCGGGCGATGCGGTGCCGCGCGTTGGCGCGCAAAGCAGTTTCAGCGAGCTGATGCGCGAGATGAGCGCCAAGGGCCTGGGCGCGTCCGCCATCGTCGATGCCGAGGGCCGCGTGCTGGGCATCTTCACCGATGGCGACCTGCGCCGGCTGGTGGAAAAGGGTGCCGACCTGCGCCACACCACGGCCGCCGAGGTCATGCATCGGAGCCCGCGCACCATCGCGCCCGACGCGCTCGCCGCCGAAGCGGCAGAGCTCATGGAGCAGCACCGCATCACCAGCGTGCTGGTGGTGGATGCCGAGCAGCGACTGTGCGGCGCCATCAACACCAACGATCTGATGCGCGCCAAGGTGATCTGAGATGACGGAGTCGACGCCCGCGCTGAGCTTCGCGCCCGAACTTCTTCTGCGTGCGCAGGACGTGCGCGTGGCCTTCTTCGATGTGGACGGCGTTCTCACCGACGGCGGGCTTTATTTCACTTCCGAGGGCGAAACCATCAAGCGCTTCAGCGTGCTCGACGGCCTGGGCCTGAAGCTGCTGCGCGAGGCCGGCATCACACCCGTGGTGATCACCGGCCGCGACGCTGCGCCGCTGCGCGTGCGCCTGTCGGCGCTGGGTCTCACGCACGTCCATTTTGGTACCGAGCGCAAGTTGCCCGTGGCGGAATCGGTGTTGGCCGAGCTCGGCCTGGGTTGGCATCAGGCGGCTGCCATCGGCGACGACTGGCCCGACCTGCCCGTGCTACGCCAGGCCGCGTTCTCTGCGGCCCCCGCGCAGGCCCATGCCGAAGTGCGTGCGGCCGTGCATCACGTGACGCTGGCGGCGGGCGGCCATGGTGCGGCCCGCGAGTTCTGCGATCTGTTGCTGGTCGCCGGCGGCCACTACCGGCGGCTGCTCGATGCGCTGGAGGCGAGGCCTCTGCATGGCTGAGCGGCTCCTCTTGCTGCGGCGCGGGCTGGACCGCTCCGTCATCTACCTGCCGGTGCTGCTCATGGCGTTGCTGGCACTGGGTACTTACTGGCTGGCACGCAACGCGCCAGCGCCACTGCAGCCCGAGGTCCAGCGCGAAGTACAGCATGAGCCCGACTATTTCATGCGCCGCTTCGCGGTGAAGACCTTCGACGGCGGCGGTCAGCTCAAGAGCGAGGTGTTCGGCAGCGAGGCGCGACACTACCCGGATACCGACACTCTGGAGATCGACCGCGCGCGCATCCGTGCCGTGAGCCCGGCCGGCGTGGTGACCACGGCCACCGCCGACCGCGCGCTGACCAACGCCGACGGATCGGAAGTGCAACTGATCGGCAATGCCGTGGTGGTGCGCGAGGCGGCCACCGGCCGCGACGGGCAGGCGCAGCCGCGGCTCGAATTCCGCGGCGAGTTCCTGCATGCCTTCCTGGACACCGAGCGCGTGCGCTCGCACAAGCCCGTCACGCTCACCCGAGGTTCCGACCGATTCACGGCCGACAGCCTGGACTACGACAACCTGGACCGCCAGGTGCAACTGCAGGGCCGCGTGCGCGGCATGCTGATGCCGAGGCAGGGCGCACGCTGATGGCGCTGCCCGCTGCTCCATACAACCACGACGCGGGGTGCAAGCCATGACGGGTCCGCTCGCATTCATCACCGGCGCTTCCAGCGGCATCGGCCAGGCTCTGGCCGAGAGCTTCCATCGACGCGGCTACCGGCTCGCGCTGGTGGCCCGCCGAACGGCGGAGATCGAGGCCTGGGCCCGCAGCCGCGGCCTGCCGCAAGACCGCTGGCGCGTCTACGGTGCCGACGTGGCCCTGCCTGACAGCATCGTTGCGGCGGGCCAGGCCTGCATCTCTGCGCAGGGCTTGCCCGACGTGGTCGTGGCCAATGCGGGCATCAGTGTCGGCATCGACACGGCGGTGCGCGGCGATATCGATGTGATGGCGCGCACTTTCGCCACCAACAACATCGGCCTGGCCGCCACGTTCCATCCCTTCATCGAGGGCATGGTGGCCCGGCGCGGTGGCCGGCTGGTGGGCATCGCCAGCGTGGCGGGCATTCGCGGCCTGCCCGGCCATGGCGCCTACTGTTCCAGCAAGGCAGCGGTCATCAGCTATTGCGAAAGCCTGCGTGGCGAGATGCGGCAGGCCACAGGCCGGGCCGGCGTGCGCGTGGTCACCCTCTGCCCGGGCTATGTGGACACGCCGCTCACGCGCGAAAACCGTTACAGCATGCCGTTCCTGATGGCGCCGGAAGACTTCGCCGAGAGGGCCGTGCGCGCCATCGAAGCCGGCGACAGCTATCGCGTGATCCCGTGGCAGATGGGCGTGGTGGCGAAGCTCTTGCGCCTGCTTCCCAATGCCGTCTTCGACCGCGCGCTGGCCGGCCGGCCGCGCAAGCATCGGCAGGGCCAAGGCAATTCGTCCAGCGGTCCGTCATCAGGCGCCTGAAGGGGCTCCCGCAGGCGCTGTCGGCGCGCAAAAAAAGAAAAGGCTCCCGAAGGAGCCTTTCTTCATGGCAGGCCAATGGCCTGCCGTGGATCGAAACGATCAGTAGCCGCCGCCGCCACCACCGCCGTAGCCGCCGCGGCCACCGCCGCCACCGCCACGGGGGCCAGCGCCGTAGGGGCTACGGAAGCCGCCATCGCCGCCACCGCCGCCTTCACGACGGCCACCGCCGTAGCCACCACCGCCGCCGCCGCCTTCACGACGGCCACCGCCGTAGCCGCCACCGCCGCCGTAACCACCACCACCGCCGCCGCCGCCGCCGCCGTAGCCGCCGCCACCACCGCCGTAGCCACCGCTACGGGGAGGACGGGCTTCCATCGGGCGGGCTTCGTTGACCACCACGCTGCGGCCGCCCAGAGG
>JAGOCV010000067.1 GCA_017998575.1 Burkholderiaceae bacterium | reverse complement strand
CGACTGGGCCGCCAAGGGCGTGCGCCTGGCCGGCGTCGAGACCGTGGTGGCCGAAGGCTTCGAGCGCATCCACCGCACCAACCTCATCGGCATGGGCGTGCTGCCGCTGGAATTCCAGCCGGGCACGACGCGCCTCACCCTGGGCCTGGACGGCACCGAGACTTACGACGTGGTCGGCGAGCGCATGCCGCGCGCCACGCTCACGCTGCGCATCCGCCGCCGCGACGGCAGCACGCTAGACGTGCCCGTGACCTCGCGCCTGGACACGGCCGAGGAAGTGTCGGTGTATGAAGCGGGCGGTGTGCTGCAGCGCTTCGCACAGGATTTCCTGGCCGGTCATGCGACAGCCTGAGGACAGCAAGATGGCATTCGTGAACCAGACCCGCATTCCTGCCACCTACATGCGCGGTGGCACCAGCAAGGGCGTGTTCTTCCGCCTGCAGGATCTGCCCGAGCGCTGCCGCCAGCCCGGACCGGCGCGCGACGCACTGCTGCTGCGCGTGATCGGCAGCCCCGATCCGTACGGCAAGCAGACCGACGGCATGGGCGGCGCCACGTCGAGCACCAGCAAGGCGGTGATCCTCTCGAAGAGCACGCGCCCCGGCCACGACATCGACTATCTGTTCGGCCAGGTCTCCATCGACCAGCCCTTCGTGGATTGGAGCGGCAACTGCGGCAACCTCTCGGCCGCCGTCGGCCCGTTCGCGATCAGCAACGGCCTGGTCGATGCGGCGCGCATTCCGCGCGACGGCGTGTGCACCGTGCGCGTGTGGCAGGCCAATATCGGCAAGACCATCGTCGCCCATGTGCCGATGACGGGCGGCGAGGTGCAGGAGACCGGCGACTTCGAGCTCGATGGCGTGACCTTTCCGGCGGCCGAGGTGCAGCTCGAATTCATGGATCCGGCCGAAGAGGGCGACGGCGAGGGCGGCGGCGCGATGTTTCCCACGGGCCAGGTGGTCGACGACCTGGAGGTGCCGGGCATCGGGACATTCAAGGCCACGCTCATCAACGCCGGCATTCCCACCATCTTCCTCAACGCCGCCGACATCGGCTACACCGGCACCGAACTGCAGGACGCCATCAACGGCGATGCGGCCGCACTGGCCCGGTTCGAGACCATCCGCGCGCACGGCGCGCTGCGCATGGGCCTCATCAAGAGCCTGGATGAAGCCGCGAAGCGCCAGCACACGCCCAAGGTCGCCTTCGTGGCGCCACCGGCGGCCTATGCGGCATCCAGCGGCAAGCAGATCGATGCGCACGATGTGGACCTGCTGGTGCGTGCGCTCTCCATGGGCAAGCTCCACCACGCCATGATGGGCACGGCGGCCGTGGCCATCGGCACCGCGGCGGCCATTCCCGGCACGCTGGTGAACCTGGCGGCCGGTGGCGGCGAACGCGCATCCGTGCGCTTCGGCCACCCCTCCGGCACGCTGCGCGTCGGTGCCCAGGCGCAGCTGAAAGACGGCCAGTGGGCCGTCACCAAGGCGCTCATGAGCCGCAGCGCGCGCGTGCTGATGGAAGGCCAGGTGCGCGTGCCCGGCGACAGTTTCTGAATCGCGAGAACCGAGACGTACACACATGTCTACCCGCAAGCAACTCAAGTCCCTCGCCGAAGCCCGCCGCGGCCTGCTCGTGCCGGGCGCCTTCAACGCCCTGTCGGCCAAGGTCATCGAAGACCTGGGCTACGAGGCCATCTACGTCACCGGCGCCGGCGTCACCAACATGTGGTTCGGCATGCCCGACCAGGGCTTCATGGGCCTGGCCGAGATCGCCGACCACACGGCGCGCATCCGCGACGCAGTGCGCGTGCCGCTGATCGTCGATGCCGACACCGGCTTCGGCAACGCGCTCAACGTGCGCCACACCGTGCGCGTGCTCGAGCGCGCGGGCGCCGATTGCATCCAGTTCGAAGACCAGGTCGCGCCCAAGCGCTGCGGCCATTTCAACGGCAAGGAAGTGATTTCCACCGAGGAGGCCGTGGCCAAGATCAAGGCCGCCGTCGATGCCCGTACCGACCCCGACCTACTCATCATGGCCCGCACCGACGCCTGCGCCACGCAGGGCTTCGAAGCCGCCATCGAGCGTGCGCAGAAGTTCGCCGAGGCCGGCGCCGACATCCTCTTCGTCGAAGCCGTGACCACGGCCGACGAGATCCGTGCATTGCCCCAACGCCTGCCCACGCCGCAGCTCATGAATCTGGTGATCGGCGGCAAGACACCGATCTTCAACGCCAAGGAACTGTCGGAGCTGGGCTACGGCATCGTGCTCTATGCGAATGCCGCGCTGCAGGGCGCGGTGGCAGGCATGCAGAAGGTGCTCACCACGCTGCGCGACGAGCGCGAGGTGCAGGAATCGAGCGGCCTGGTGGCCACGTTCGCCGAGCGCCAGCGTCTGGTCGGCAAGCCCGAGTGGGACGCGCTCGAGAAGCGCTACACCTGAGCCCGACCATGACGACGCGCCCCTTCCGGGTGCTGGGGCTCCAGCAGATCGCCATCGGCGCGCCCGACAGGCGCCGCCTCGCGCGGCTGTGGGTCGACCTGCTGGGTCTCGAGGTCACAGGCTCGTTCACCAGCGCATCCGAAAACGTCGACGAGGACATCTGCGCCCTCGGCGCCGGGCCGCTCAAGGTCGAGGTGGACCTGATGCAGCCGCTCGATCCGGACCGCAAACCGGCCGTGCACAGCCCGCCGCTCAACCACGTGGGCCTGTGGATCGACGACCTGCCGCGCGCCGTCGAATGGCTGGGCGCGCAGGGCGTGCGTTTTGCGCCCGGCGGCATCCGGCGCGGGGCGGCCGGTTTCGACATCTGCTTCATCCATCCGCGCGGCGACGACGCATCGCCCATCGGCGGCGAGGGCGTGCTGATCGAACTGGTGCAGGCTCCACCCGAGGTCGTGACGGCGTTCACAGCGCTGGCGGCCGCGGCGCGTTGAGCCCGGCTTGGCGTCAGGCGCCGCCCTGGCGCGCGCGGGCCTTGGCCAGCACGGCGTCGATCACGGCGCGCTTGCGCGCCAGCTCGTCGGTGTCCTGCGTGCCGTGGGTGTGGGCGGGCAGGTAGGCCAGCTTGGTGTGCGCTTTGGCTTCCAGCCGCTGCTGGTGCTCGGTGAGCTCGCGGGCCTGCCGGGCGGTGCGGCGCTCGTAGCGCTGGCGCGCGGTGTCGGCCTCGGCCTGCGACCAAGCGGCCCAGCCGGTGCGCTCGCCCGTCACGTTCTCCAGCGAGATGCAGTCGACCGGGCAGGCCGGGATGCAGAGTTCGCAGCCGGTGCACCAGGGCTCGATCACGGTGTGCATGTGCTTGTTGCTGCCCACGATGGCGTCGGTGGGGCAGGCCTTGATGCACAGCGTGCAGCCGATGCACCAGTTCTCGTCGATCACGGCCAGCGTGCGCGGACCTTCGATGCCGTGGTCCGCGCTCAGGGGCAGCACGGGCTGCCCGAGGATGCCAGCCAGCCGCGCCACGCCCTCGGCGCCGCCGGGCGGGCACTGGTTGAGCGCGGCTTCGCCATCGGCCAGCGCCTGGGCGTAGCCGGCGCAGTCGGGATAGCCGCAGCGGGTGCACTGCGTCTGGGGCAGGGCGTCGAGCAGGCGTTCGGCAAGAGCGGGCATGGGGCCCGATTGTCGCCGTACCGGGGTCGGCACGGCGCGCGGCAGGTCAGGCAGCGGCGCGGCGCTTGCGGGCCGGCGCCTGTCGCGCCGCTGCGGTCTTTGCCGGCATGGTCTTCACCGAGGCAGTTTTCGCCGATGCCGTCTTGGCCGATACGGTCTTGGCCGATGCCGTCCGTGCGGGCGTCTTCGCCGCAGCCGTGGACCGCCTTGCGGATGCCGCGGCCTGGGGGCGCGCCGTGGGCGCAGTCATGGGGCGGTTGTGTTCGAGCAGGAAGTCGCGCACCACCGGATAGACGATTTCTCGCCAGCGCCGGCCGCTGAAGATGCCGTAATGGCCCGCGCCCTTGGCCTCCAGGTGCTTCTGCGCAGCAGCCGGGATGCTGGAGCACAGGCCATGCGCGGCCTCGGTCTGGCCCGATCCCGAGATGTCGTCGAGCTCGCCTTCGACCGTGAGCAGGGCGGTGGTGCGGATGTCCTGGGGACGCACACGTTCGAGCTGGCCCTGCGGATTCTTCACGTCCCACGTGCCCTGCACCAGCTTGAACTGCTGGAACACCGTATCGATGGTCTCCAGGTAGTAGTCGGCGTCCATGTCGAGGACGGCGTTGTACTCGTCGTAGAACTTGCGGTGGGCTTCGGCGCTGGCGTCGTCGCCCTTGAGCAGGTCTTCGAAATATTCGTAGTGGCTCTTGGCGTGGCGGTCGGGGTTCATCGCCACGAAGCCCGTGTGCTGCAGGAAGCCGGGGTAGACGCGGCGACCGGCGCCCGGGAAGTTCTCGGGCACGCGGTAGATCACGTTGTTCTCGAACCACTCGAAGCTCTTGTTCATGGCCAGGTTGTTGACGGCCGTGGGCGATTTGCGCGCGTCGATCGGGCCGCCCATCATCACCATCGACAGCGGCGTCTTCTCGCCGCGGCTGGCCATCAGCGAGACGGCCGCCAGCACCGGCACCGTGGGCTGGCAGACGCTCATCACGTGGCAGTTGCCGTAGAGCTTCTGCACATGGCGGATGAATTCCTGCACGTAGTTGACGTAGTCGTCGAGGTGGAATTCGCCTTCCGACAGCGGCACGGTACGCGCATTCTTCCAGTCGGTGATGTAGACCTTGTGGCCGCGCAGCATGGTCTTGACGGTATCGCGCAGCAGCGTCGCGTAGTGGCCCGACAGCGGCGCGACGATCAGCACGGCCGGCTGGCCCTTGATGCGCGCCAGCGTCTCGCGGTCGTCGGTGAAACGCTTGAAGCGGCGGAGTTCGCAGAAAGGCTTGTCCAGCTCGATGCGTTCGTGGATGGCGACTTCCTTGCCCTCGACATCCACCGTCTGCAGGCCGAACACGGGCTTCTCGTAGTCCTTGCCGAGCCGGTAGAGCAGGTCGAAGCCGGCCGACACGCGTTGCGCCAGCGGGTTCTGGCCCAGCGGAGAAGCCGCGTTGCTGTAGAGCTTGGAAGCCGCCTGCGCGAAGTCTGCGAACGGCTCCATGAGGGCGCGTTGCGCCTCGTAGATCTGGTAGAGCATCGGATTCTGCGAGTTATGTTGCAGTGCAATATAGCAGCGGTGCATGACCCTTGCGAGGGTGGAAATACGCATGTCCGGCCGGATGTGTCACCTTTTCGACAGCCTGTGGCGGGAACTTGTAACGGCATGCACTATCCATGTCAGCGCAGTCCGACAACCCCGGCGTACCATGCAACGCAGAACACTGATGGCCGGCGCCGCAAGCGCCGTCCTGCCCCTGATGACCGTCCAACCCGCCAGCGCCGCAGCCTTCGACCGCTTGAAGGCATTGAAGAAAAGCCCACGCCTGCCCGTGCTGTTCGTGGGCCACGGCAGCCCCATGAACGCCATTGGCGACAACGAATACACGCGCAGCTGGCAGGCGCTGGGCGCGGAGTTCGGCGCCAGATACCCGAAGCCCCAGCTCATCCTGTGCATTTCGGCGCACTGGATCACGCGTGGCTGGTACCTGACGGGCATGGACAAGCCGCCCACCATCCACGACTTCGGCGGCTTCCCGCAGGAGCTGTTCGATCAGCAGTACCCGGCACCGGGCGCGCCCGCCGCCGCCGCCGAAATCGGCCGCGACCTGCGCTCGCCCGACGCCAACCAGCCCGTGGGCCTTGACACGCATGAGTGGGGTTTCGATCACGGCACGTGGTCTGTCCTCAAGCCCATGTTCCCCCAGGCCGACATCCCGGTCATCCAGCTGTCGATGGACTACCACCGCCCGCCGGCCGAGCACTACGCGCTGGGCCGCCAGTTGCGGGCGCTGCGCGAGCGCGGCGTGCTCATCGTGGGCAGCGGCAACATCGTGCACAACCTGCGCGCCACACAGCGGCAGGCCGCCAGCAACCAGGCCTACGACTGGGCGATCGAGTTCGACCGCCTGGTGGCCGGCCAGCTGCAGAGCGGCAACCTCGATGCGCTGGACGGCTTCCAGAAGTCCGGCGAGCTGGCGCGACTGGCGCATCCCACGCATGACCATTACCTGCCGCTGCTGCATGCGGCCGGTGCCGCCGACGGCAAGGAGCCGGTGCGCTTTTTCAACGGCAACTTCCAGGCGGCCTCGATCTCGATGCGCTCGGTGGTCTGGGGCTGACGCCCCCCGCACGCCGCCGCTTCCAGCGGGCCGTGGCGGGCCCGCGTGCCCATCTGCATCCGATCCCGCCCGTCCCGCAGGGCGAGCCTACCCGGCGAGCCATCGACGCTGGCCGGCGTGGCTGCGGCGGGATGACCCGGCTTGGGCAAATCGGGCGGATGGGTTACAACTGCGATGACATCGAAGACGGGGGGTCGAGCCTTGGCAGCGGACACCGACGAGGACGCAATGGCGCAATGGCGCGAGCAGTTCCTCGTCTCCATCTTGCGTTACGCGCTGCTGTGCGGCGCGGTGGTGGCACTGCCCAGTCTCTGGTCGGCCCTGCGCATGGGCGTGCCGTCCGTCATCGTGGTCGATCTCTCCGCACTGGGCTGGGTGCTCGTGCTGTGGCGCATGCGCACATGGCCGTACGTGGTGCGGGCCTGGGGCTTCCTGTTGCTGATCTATGCCATCGGCACCTGGTTCCTCGTCAGCGTGGGGGTGGTCAGCCTGATCTATCTGGCCGCTTTCCCCGTCATGGCCTCGGTGCTGCTCGGACTGCGCGGCGCCGTGCTGACCCTGGCCATGAACGGCGTCACGCTCATGTTCATCGGCTACGTGGCGGGCCTCAGTCCGCAGCACCTGCCGGGCGTCGAGCCGGTGCCGCTTTTCCGGTGGTTCATCATCACGCTCAATTTCCTGTTCGTGAATTCGATCATCACCACCGCCATTGCGCTGGTGCTGCGCAAGCTCGAAGCCGCGCTCGACCGGCAGCGCGTGGCCAATGCGGGCCTGCAGCGCGAGGTGCGTGACCGCCAGCGCGCCGAGGAGGAAGTGCGCCAGCTCAATGCGCGCCTGGAAGAGCGGGTGCGCGAACGCACGCGGCAGCTGCAGGAGGCCAACCGCGAGATGGAAGCCTATTCGTACACCGTCTCCCACGACCTGCGCGGTCCGCTCAACGCCATCAACGGGTTCAGCCATATCCTGCAGAAGACGCTGGGCGAAACCGCGCCGGCCCAGGCCGTGCACAGCCTCTCGCGCATCCGCGCCAACGTCACGCGCATGAGCGATCTCATCGAGGCGCTGCTGTCGCTCGCGCAGCTCTCTCGCGCTGCGGTGCGCAGGGCGCCGGTGGATCTGAGCGCTGCCGCACGCGAGATCCTGGCCGGTCACGCCGAAGCCGATCCGGGCCGGCAGGTGCGAATCCAGGTGCAGGACGGCCTGCTCGTGCAGGGCGACGCCCGCCTGCTGCGGGCGCTGCTGGAGAATTTGCTGGGCAATGCCTGGAAGTTCACCGGCCGTCAGCCCGTGGCGGAGATCGGTTTCGGCCAGGATGCCTCGGCCGACGGCGGCTCGCCTGCCTTTTTCGTGCGAGACAACGGTGCGGGCTTCGACATGGCCTATGCGGACAAGCTCTTCGGCACCTTCCAGCGGCTGCACGCGGCTGAAGAGTTTCCTGGCACGGGCGTGGGGCTGGCCACGGTTCGACGCATCGTCTCGCTGCATGGCGGGCGTGTGTGGGCGCATTCCGAGGTGGGTGCGGGCTCCACGTTTTTCTTCACGCTGGACACTGCGGCCGACGAACCATCCACGGAAAACCCGACCGCGCCAGCCGCGCCCTAGGACTTGCCGGCGCTGTTTCGACGGCGCTGGCCGTCGCGGCGGCGGCGGCTCATGTGCGGATCAGCCCACAACCATTGGTCGAGTGCCAGCACGGCCATCATCCCCACCAGGGAAATCATGAGCACATTGGTGAGTTCGGTCGAGGCGACCACGCCTTGTCCCGGGATGTTGCGCGAGGCGGTGGAGCAGACGAAGCTGGCGGCCGTCATCGCCACATAGTGCATTCCCGATACGGCGGCCGCCATCACCAGCGGCGCGGCGCGCAACGCCATGGGTGAACGGGCCGCGAACACGAGCCACAGCGCGCCACCCGCGCCCGCCACGCTGAGAACCAGCGAAGCCAGCACGATCGGCCACGACCAGACGATGTATCCATCGAAGCGCATTCCCAGCATGCCCAGGTAATGCATGGCGCACACGCCCAGCCCGAGCAGCAACGATGAGAGCAGCAACCGCCACGGATCGCGCGGCCGCCCCGCCAGCAGCGCGAACGCCGCCGCCGTTGCCGCGATGGCCAGGGCCAGCGAGGTGAGCGTCTCCCAGAGCGAATAGCCGTGCGGCACCGGCAGCGACAGCGCCAGCATGCCCACGAAATGCATCGACCAGATGCCGATGCCGCCCATGGCCACCGCCGCCAGCGCGACGCTCTTCCAGGGCGTGCCGGTACCGGCCAGCGCCGCCGTGCGCAGGGTGTGGAAGGCGATGAATGAGCCGATGGCGGCCACCACCAGCGAGATGGTCACGAGGACGAACGAATAGCCGGGAAAAACGGTTTGCACGCGCGGTGCCCCATGAAGTTTCGGGGATTATCACGACGCCGCAGCAAATTCGCATCGGGGCCGTGCCCGCTGCGGGGGCAATCGCCGTGCCGGGCGGGGCGGTTGCGGTTTATCGTCGCGGCGATACGGATTCCGGAGACTCCATGCGCCTCGTCCTGGCCGCCTTCCTCGCCTGCCTCTCGATGTGCATCGCCGTGCCCGCCGCCGCGGCGGCACCGTGCGAGACGCCGGCCCGTGCGGACGACGGCTGGCGCTTCCAGACCGATCCGGCACAGGCCGGTTTTTCGCCGCAGGCCCTGTGCGATGCGCTGCGGGCGTTCGCCGGCAGCCCGCGCAACCTGCATTCGCTCGTCGTGGAACGCAGCGGCGAACTCGTCGCCGAAGCCTACCGCGCGGGCGATGACCGCTCGACGTATTCCCTGTTCGCGAGCCGCACAGCGTTCGACGCCTCGACGCCGCATGATGTGCGCTCGGTCACCAAGTCCGTCGTCGCGCTGCTGTGGGGCATCGCCCAGGGCGAGGGCGCCGTGCCGCCGGTGGACACGCCGGTGCTCGACCTGCTGCCCGCCCTGGCGGACCTGCGCAGCGATGGGCGCGAGCACATCACCGTGCGCGATCTCCTGTGCATGCGCAGCGGGCTGGCGTGGGACGAAAGCGGCGGCTATTCGCGGCCGGGCAACGATGCGCGCGATCTGCTCTGGCGCGGCGACATCGCGCGCCACGTGCTCGGGCGCCGCCTGCAGGCGGCTCCCGGCCAGCAGTTCAACTACAACAGCGGTCTGAGCGCCGTGCTGGCGCAGTTGCTGGAGGCGCGAACCGGCCAGGACCTGCAGGACTACGCCCGGCAGAAGCTGTTCGCGCCGCTGGGCATCGAGTCGTGGGAATGGGGCCGCGACCTGCGCCAGCGCACACGCGGCGACAGCGGCCTGCGCCTGCGACCGCGGGACATGGTCCGCATCGGCCGGCTCATGCTTGACGGCGGCCGCTGGCAGGGGCGGCAGCTCGTGCCGCAGGACTGGGTCCGTGCCGCCGTGACGCCTTGTGTGGCGGGCGCGGAGTACGGATACCAGTGGTGGGCCGGGCGCATACACGTCGACGGCCGGCCGGTCGGCTGGCAGGGCGCGCTGGGCAACGGCGGGCAGCGCGTGTTCCTGGTGCCCGCGCTCGACCTGGTGGTCGTGGCAACCGCGGGCGAGTACAACGACGGCAGCATCGGGCGTATCCAGCGCTCGCTGCTCGAGCAGGTGGTGGTCGCCACGCGGGAGCACGCAGCAGGTGCGACTTTCGAAGCCGCCGGGCCGACCGCCGGGGCACCTGCGCCGCCGGCGGCCGGCACGCGCGCGGAACTGCGGTCTGTCACGCACGAGGCCGGCAAGGTCTACGCATACCTGAAGATCCTGCCTGGAGCCAAGGTGCCGTTCAGCACCCTGCGGTTCAGGGTGCGCGATCAGGCGATGCTGGCGGGGCTGGAATCCGGCACGAACGTGAAGTTCAGTGCGGAGCGCGTGGACGGGGAGAACACGCTGGTGACGATCCGCGCGGTGGCGGCCTGCGTGCGATTCCAGCCGTGCGAATGAAGAAAGAAGAAGGTGACGAGCCCGACCCCGGCACTGACTACACAGTTAGGGCTGCTTGGTTCCCCACCTGACCCGGTTGGCTGCTTCACCATGCGGGGAGGCCCGTCACCCGCGATTGTAGGCGAGGCGGCATGCCCCGCCGCGCCGCAAGGCTTCAGGTCAGCGCAATTGAAGGTCGTCGTTGCCGAAAGTCACGCCGATCGGCTCGATCACCAACTGCTTGGGACCCGCCTCGACCCGGCCGGCCACGATGGCGTCGATGCCGCAGGCCTTTGCCACGTCCACCGTGCGCTGCGCATCGGCTGCCGGCACGAAGAGCGCGAAGCCCGCGCCCATGTTGAGCGTGCTGTAGGCCTCGCGGTCGTCCTGCTTCGCGTGCTGCTGGATGAAGCGCAGCACCGGCGTGACGGGCGGCACCTTGTTGATGCGGTAAGTGAACTCGCCCGGGTGGCGCAGCAGCTTGCGCCAGCCGTGGCCCGTGATGTTGGCACAGTAGTGCGGCGTGATGCCGGCCTTGTAGAGCGCCTCGGTCACGGGCGAATACAGCACCGTCGGGGCGAGCAGGGCGTCGCCGTAGGTGAGGCCGGGTTCGATTTCGGTCAGGTAGCCACCGGGCAGGCGCTCGACCAGCTTGCGCGCGAGCGAGAGGCCGTTGGCATGGATGCCGCTGGAGGCCAGCAGCACGATGGCGTCGCCGGCGCCCAGCTTGTCGCCGACCGAGAGGCGCTGCTTGGGATTGATGAGGCCGGTGCACGAAGCCGCGAGGTCGATGCGGCCCGATTCGACGATGCCCGCCAGAGCGGGTGTCTCGCCGCCACCCCAGGCCACGCCACAGGTGTCGCAGGCTTTCTTCCAGCCGGCCACCAGGGCCTGCGCGCGCTGGGCGTCGCCGAACCAGTCGGAGCCGCCGGCCGCCCAGTAGGCTTGCACCACCAGGGGCGTGGCACCCACGGTGATCAGGTCGTTCACCGCCATGGCGATGGTGTCCTGCGCGATGCCGTCGTAGTAACTGCGGCCGGTGAGCTGGCTCATTTCGTCGGCCACCAGGGCCTTGCTGCCCAGGCATTCGACGATGCTGGCCAGGTAGAACGGCCCCACGTCGACCACATAGGCCGATTCGCCGCGCGAGGCGGCGATCTCGGTGAAGCCATGGCCCAGCAGGTGCGAGGCCGTGGCGGCGGCGGCGCGCTGTGCGCTCACCTTGAGGGGATCGATCAGGTCGTAGTTGACGCCGGCCTGGTCGTAGCTCAGCGTGTCGGTGGCTGCGGGCGTGCCGTGGCCGGTAGAGGCAGAAGTCATGGGCGCGATTATCGGGGATGGCCGCCGTGGGGCCGGACCGGGGCGGCCCCGTAGAATCGGGCGGATGTCCTATCTGGTGCTCGCCCGCAAATACCGTCCGAAGACCTTCTCGGAGATGGTGGGCCAGGAGCACGTGGTGCAGGCCCTCTCCAACGCGCTCACGCAGCAGCGCCTGCACCATGCCTACCTGTTCACCGGCACGCGCGGCGTGGGCAAGACCACGGTCTCGCGCGTGCTGGCCAAGTCGCTCAACTGCCAGGGCCCCGATGGCCAGGGCGGCATCACGGCCACGCCCTGCGGCGTGTGCCAGGCGTGCACCGACATCGATGCGGGCCGCTTCGTCGATTACACCGAGCTCGACGCGGCTTCCAACCGCGGGGTCGACGAGGTGCAGGGCCTGCTGGAGCAGGCCGTCTACAAGCCGGTGCAGGGCCGCTTCAAGGTCTTCATGATCGACGAAGTGCACATGCTCACGAACACCGCGTTCAATGCGATGCTCAAGACGCTGGAGGAGCCGCCCGAGTACCTCAAGTTCGTGCTGGCCACCACCGATCCGCAGAAGGTTCCGGTCACGGTGCTCTCGCGCTGCCTGCAGTTCAACCTGCGGCCGATGGCGCCCGAGACGGTGCACGAGCACCTCACGCGCGTGCTCGATGTCGAAGGCGTGCCGGCCGAGCCGGGCGCGTTGCGCCTCCTGTCGCGCGCCGCGCGTGGCTCCATGCGCGATGCGCTCTCGCTCACCGACCAGGCGATCGCCTTCGGCTCCGGCAAGCTCGACGAGGCCGGTGTGCGCCAGATGCTCGGCAGTGCCGATCGTGGCCACGTGCTGCGCATCATCGATGCGCTGGCCCGCGGCGATGGGCGCGCGGTGGTCGAGGCGTCGGAGACGCTGCGGCTCAACGGCCTGTCGGCCGGATCCACGCTCGAGGACATGAGCATGGTGTTGCAGCGCATGGCCGTTCTGCAGGCCGTGCCGCAGGCCGAGGCGCCGGACGACGATCCAGAGAGCGTGGAGATGGCGCGACTGGCTGGCGTGATGCCGCCCGACGAGACGCAGCTGCTGTACAGCCTGTGCCTGCACGGCCGCGCCGAACTCGGCCTTGCGCCCGATGAATACGCGGCCCTGACCATGGTGCTGCTGCGGCTGCTGGCCTTCAAGCCGCGTGACGCCGCCGCCGGCCAGGCTGAAAAAAAAACTCTGAACGCGGCTGAGGCGCTGCCTTCGGCCGCGGCGCGTCCGGCTTCCACGCCCGCACCTGTGGCGGCACCCGTGGCCGCTGCGTCCCGCGCCGAGGCGCCGGTCGTATCACGTTCGCCGGCACCGGCGGCCGAGCCGGCCCGTGCCCAGGCGCTCGCTGCTGACCCCCTTCCTGCGGCGGCGCCACGTGCCGCGGCACCGCGTCCGCAACTGTCGGCCGCCGACGCCATGGCCGAAGCGATGGCCGATGCGATGGCCGATGCGATGGCGCAAGAGGGCGACGATCCGCCCATGGCCGCGCCCACGCGCCCGCCCGTCGCGCTGCGCACCGGCCCCGCCACCGCGCCGCCTGGGCGCGTGCTGCCCGTGGTCGACCGGCCACGGCCCGATGCCGTGCCGGCCCGCGCCGAGGCACCGGCTGCCGCCCCCGTGATGCCCGTACCCGTGCGCCAGCAGGCCGAGCCGCGCCAGGACGTGGTCGCCGCCGCCACGGCAGCCGTGCGCGTGGAACGCACGGAAGAGGGCGACTTCTGGTACGGCGTAGTCCGCCAGCTGGTGCAGGCCGAGGCCGTCACCGCGCTGGTGCGCGAGCTGGCCCTGCAATCGCAACTGATTGCGCGGGATACCGACCAGTGGCTGCTGCGCGTGGAGCGCGAGTCGCTCAACCAGGGCAACAGCCGCGACCGGCTGCAGTCCGCGCTGGCCGGCGCCGGCCATGCCGTGCGGTTGGCGGTGGAAATCGGCCGTGTGTCCGACAGCCCCGCGCGCCGCAACGCCGAGGCCGCGGCCGAACGCCAGCGGCAGGCCGAGGACATCATCCTCGGCGATCCTTTCGTGCAGGCGATGATGCGAGACTACGGCGCACGGATCGTGCCTGGCAGCATCAAGCCCGCGCCCCGAGCCGGTCACTGACCGACCGGCACTCCGAACACACGAACCCCAGGAAAAGGAAACCCCATGTTCAACAAAGGACAACTCGCCGGACTCATGAAGCAGGCTCAGGCCATGCAGGACAACATGAAGAAGGCGCAGGAAGAGCTCGGCAACATCGAGGTCGAAGGCGAATCCGGTGCCGGCCTCGTGAAGGTGGTCATGACCTGCAAGCACGACGTGCGCCGCGTCACCATCGACCCCAGCCTGCTCGCCGACGACAAGGACATGCTGGAGGATCTGGTGGCCGCCGCCTTCAATGCCGCCGTGCGCCGCGCCGAGGAAACGTCGCAGGAGAAGATGGGCAAGATCACCGCCGGCATGCCAGGCCTGCCCGGGGGCATGAAGTTTCCTTTCTGAGCCGAACACGACCATGGCCGACAACGCATCGCTGGCCGCGCTGATCGAGGCGCTCCGGCGCCTGCCGGGCGTGGGCGTCAAGTCGGCGCAGCGCATGGCGTTCCACCTGATGCAGCACGACCGGGAGGGTGCGCGCGTGCTCTCGCGCACGCTGGCCAGCGCGGCCGACGGTATCCGCCATTGCGAGCGCTGTCATACCTTCACCGAGCACGAGGTGTGCGACACCTGCCTCGATCCGTCGCGCGATGCGGGCAAGCTCTGCGTGGTGGAGACGCCCGCTGACCAGTCGGCCGTGGAACGCACGGCGGCCTATCGTGGTCTGTACTTCGTGCTGATGGGACGGCTCAGTCCGCTCGACGGCATCGGTCCGCACGAGATCGGCCTGAAGAAACTGTTCGACCGCGCCACCGACGGCGTGGTGCGCGAGGTCATCCTCGCGACCAACTTCACGGCCGAAGGCGAAGCCACGGCCCACGTGATCGCCGAAGGGTTGAAGGCGCGCGGGCTCGAGGTGACGCGGCTGGCGCGCGGCGTGCCGGCCGGCAGCGAACTCGAATACGTCGATCTCGGCACGATCGCACATGCGCTGGTGGACCGGCGTTAGGTCCCTTTCCCCACCCACTGGGTCACCATGATCACTGCTCACCACTTCACATTCGCCTACTGGTGCCTGCTGGTGGTGGCCCTCATGCCCATCGGTTGTGCCTGGCTGACCAAGGTCGGCCTCTTCGGAAAGCCACGGCGTGACGGCGGCCTGGATAACGTCAACCCGCGCGCCTGGATGGCCAAGCTGGATGGCTGGCGCGCGGGTTGACGTTATCC
>JAGOCV010000348.1 GCA_017998575.1 Burkholderiaceae bacterium | reverse complement strand
TCGCGCAGTGGGACGGCATGGACGACGAGGCCATCATCGCCGAGCTGGTCGCCATCCGCGGCATCGGTCGCTGGACGGCCGAGATGTTCCTGATCTTCTACCTCATGCGCCCCAATGTGCTGCCCCTGGACGACGTCGGGCTGATCACCGGCATCAGCCAGAGCTACTTCTCGGGCGAGCCTGTCAGCCGCAGCGACGCGCGCGAGGTCGCGCAGGCCTGGCAGCCCTACAGCAGCGTGGCCACTTGGTATATTTGGCGCTCCCTCGACCCGCTGCCAGTGGCCTATTGAGCAGCCCCCAAGATCCGGGTGCACCGGCGCCGCCGCGAAGGCGCGCGGCACCGTAAAAACAGGAGAAAGTCGTTGGCTAAAAGAACATTCCTCGATTTCGAGCAACCCATCGCCGAACTCGAGTCCAAGATCGAAGAACTGCGCTACGTGCAGAACGAGTCCGCGGTCGATATTTCCGAAGAAATAGACCAGCTGGCCAAGAAGAGCCAGCAGCTCACCAAGGATATCTACAGCGATCTGTCGCCCTGGCAGATCACCAAGATCGCACGCCATCCCGAGCGCCCCTACACGCTCGACTACGTGGGCGAGATCTTCACCGACTTCGTCGAGATGCACGGCGACCGGCACTTCTCGGACGACCTCTCCATTGTCGGCGGCCTGGCGCGCTTCAACGGCCACGCCTGCATGGTCATCGGCCACCAGAAGGGCCGCGACACGAAAGAGCGCGGCATGCGCAACTTCGGCATGAGCAAGCCCGAAGGCTATCGCAAGGCCTTGCGCCTGATGAAGACGGCCGAAAAGTTCAAGCTGCCGGTTTTCACCTTCGTCGACACGCCTGGCGCCTATCCCGGTATCGACGCGGAAGAGCGCGGCCAGTCCGAGGCCATCGGCCGCAACATTTTCGAGATGGCGCAGCTCGAGGTGCCCATCATCACCACCATCATCGGTGAGGGCGGCTCGGGCGGCGCGCTGGCGATCAGCGTGGCCGATCAGGTGTTGATGCTGCAGTACTCGATCTATTCCGTCATCAGCCCCGAAGGCTGTGCCTCCATCCTCTGGAAGACCAGCGAGCGCGCGCAGGATGCGGCCGAGGCGCTGGGCATCACGGCGCACCGCCTGAAGGCGCTGGGCCTGGTCGACAAGATCGTCAACGAACCCGTGGGTGGCGGCCATCGCGACCACAAGCAGATGGCCGCTTTCCTCAAGCGGGCCCTGGGCGAGGCCTGGCGCCAAGTGGCCGATCTCAAGACGCGCGAGTTGCTCGACCGCCGCTACGAGCGGCTGCAGAGCTATGGCCGCTTCACCGACACCAAGGCCGACAGCAAGTAGGCCCGGCGCGGCCCTCGCTGGCGTGCGGGCCGCCCTGCTGGATTGGCGGCAACGCCGGCCCGAGGACGCCGCCTTCCCCCTGGGCATCGCTTACAGCGGCGGTGCCGATTCCACTGCGCTGCTTTTTGCCGCCTGTGCCTGTTGGCCATCGCAGGTGGTGGCGCTTCATGTCAACCACGGCCTGCAGGCTGCCGCAGGCGATTTCGAACAACATGCTGGCGCCTTCTGCGCTGCGCTGGGCGTGCCGCTGCATGTGGCATGCGTCGACGCCCGCCATGCACCGGGCGAAAGCCCTGAGGATGCCGCGCGGCGTGCCCGCTATCGCGCGTTGGCCGATCTGGCGGTCGGCGCGGGCGTCTCGACCGTTCTGCTGGGTCAGCATGCCGACGACCAGGCCGAAACGCTGCTGCTGGCCCTCTCGCGCGGTGCGGGACTGCCGGGCCTGGCGGGCATGGGCGAGAGCTTCGAGCGCCACGGCGTGCGCTTCGCACGGCCGCTGCTGGCACTGACCGCCGACGACATCCGTGCAGCACTGGTCGCGGCAGGCATCGGCTGGATCGAAGACGCCACCAACGCCGATCCTGCCTACACGCGCAACCGCATCCGCGCGCAGGTACTGCCATCGCTGCAGCAGGCCTTCCCCCGATTTCGCGAGACTTTCGCGCGCAGCGCCCGCCATGCGGCGCAGGCTCAGGAACTGCTGCAGGACATCGCCGACGACGACCTGCGTGCGCTCGGCGAGCCGCCGGTCATCGCTGGCCTGCGCGCGCTGTCGCCATCGCGCCAGGCCAATGCGCTTCGACGCTGGCTGGCGCAGCGGCATGGCGCGGCCGCCAGCACGGCCCAGCTCGACGAGTTGCAGCGCCAGCTGGCTGCTTGCACGACGCGGGGGCACCGGCTGCATCTCAAGGTGGGCGAGGGCTTCGTGGTGCGGGAGGGCGAGAGCCTGGCTTGGTACAATCCCGCGGTTTTGCCCCGGGACTAGTCCCAGGGCAGGGTGCCACCCCGGCGCGGCCTTCAGGCCCGCTGCCGCAAGGGACCAGGCGCACGGTTTTCCCTGACTCTTCCCTCTCTCCAATGGCTTTGATCGTTCACAAGTACGGCGGCACGTCGATGGGCTCGACCGAGCGCATCCGCAATGTCGCCAAACGCGTCGCCAAGTGGGCTCGCGCCGGCCACCAGATGGTGGTCGTGCCCAGCGCCATGAGCGGCGAAACCAACCGCCTGCTCGGCCTCGCCAAGGAGCTCGCGCCCTCCAGAACGAGCAGCGCCTACGGGCGCGAACTCGACATGCTGGCCGCCACCGGTGAGCAGGCCTCGTCGGCCCTGCTGGCCATTGCGCTTCAGGGCGAGGGCATGGAGTCGGTGAGCTATGCCGGCTGGCAGGTGCCCATCAAGACCAACAGCGCCTACACCAAGGCACGCATCGAGAGCATCGACGACAAGCGCGTGCGCGCCGACCTGGCCGCCGGCCGCGTGGTCATCATCACCGGCTTCCAGGGCATCGACGAAGCCGGCCACATCACCACGCTGGGCCGTGGCGGCAGCGACACCTCGGCCGTGGCCGTGGCGGCCGCGATGAAGGCCGACGAGTGCCTCATCTACACCGACGTCGACGGCGTCTACACCACCGATCCGCGCGTCGTGCCCGAGGCCCGGCGCCTGGCCACCGTGAGCTTCGAGGAAATGCTGGAGATGGCATCGCTGGGCTCCAAGGTGCTGCAGATCCGCTCGGTGGAATTCGCCGGCAAGTACAAGGTGCCGCTGCGCGTGCTGTCCAGCTTCACGCCGTGGGACATCGACCTCGATGAAGAGGCGAAGTCCGGCACGCTCATCACTTTCGAGGAAGACGAAAAAATGGAACAGGCCGTCGTATCCGGCATCGCGTTCAACCGCGACGAAGCGAAGATCTCCGTGCTGGGCGTGCCCGACAAGCCGGGCATCGCGTATCACATCCTCGGTGCCGTGGCCGACGCCAACATCGAAGTCGACGTGATCATCCAGAACATCAGCAAGGACGGCAAGACCGACTTCAGCTTCACCGTGCACCGCAACGACTACGCGCGCACCGTGGACCTGCTCAAGGACAAGGTCCTGCCCAGCCTGGGCGCCACCGAGATCGAGGGCGACACCAAGATCTGCAAGGTGAGCATCGTCGGCATCGGCATGCGCAGCCACGTGGGCATCGCGGCCAAGATGTTCCGCTCGCTGTCGGAAGAGGGCATCAACATCCAGATGATTTCGACGTCGGAGATCAAGACCTCGGTCGTGATCGACGAGAAGTACATGGAATTGGCCGTGCGCGCGCTGCACAAGGCTTTCGACCTCGATCAGGCTCAGGCATAATCACGCTCTTGCTGGAAACGTGACCGAGTGGCCGAAGGTGCTCCCCTGCTAAGGGAGTATGGGGTGTAGAGCCCCATCGAGGGTTCGAATCCCTCCGTTTCCGCCAGCATCTCTCTAAGGC
>JAGOCV010000066.1 GCA_017998575.1 Burkholderiaceae bacterium | reverse complement strand
ACATCGACTATTTCGCTCCCATCGTGGCCGATGCCGAAGCAGGCTTCGGTGGCGTGCTCAATGCGTTCGAGCTCATGAAGGCCATGATCGAAGCGGGCGCTGCCGGCGTCCACTTCGAAGACCAGCTGGCCGCTGCCAAGAAATGCGGCCACATGGGTGGCAAGGTGCTGGTGCCGACGCGCGAGGCGGTGTCCAAGCTGGTGGCTGCCCGGCTCGCGGCTGACGTCATGGGCACGCCGACCGTGCTGCTGGCGCGTACCGATGCGGAAGCTGCGAACCTGGTGACCACCGATGTCGATCAGAACGACCATGACTTCCTGACTGGCGAGCGCACGGTGGAGGGCTTCTACCGCACGCGCAACGGCCTGGATCAGGCCATCAGCCGCGGCCTGGCGTATGCCGAATACGCCGACCTGATCTGGTGCGAAACAGGCACGCCCGACCTGGCCTTCGCCAAGGCGTTCGCCGATGCGATTCATGCGAAGTTCCCGGGCAAGCTGCTGGCGTACAACTGCTCGCCGAGCTTCAACTGGAAGAAGAACCTGGACGACGCCACCATCGCGCGTTTCCAGAAGGAACTGGGCGCCATGGGCTACAAGTTCCAGTTCATCACGCTGGCGGGCTTCCATAGCCTCAACTATTCGATGTTCAACCTGGCGTATGGCTACGCTCGCAACAACATGAGTGCCTTCGTCGAGCTTCAGCAGGCCGAGTTCGCGGCGGCCGATCGCGGCTTCACCGCCGTCAAGCACCAGCGCGAAGTGGGTACGGGTTACTTCGATGCGGTGACCACCACCATCGAGGCGCAGGCCTCCACGGCGGCACTCAAGGGCTCGACCGAAGACGAGCAGTTCTTCGACCACAAGCACGCGGCCTGATCGCGCGAGGAGTGCGTCTGCAGACGGGCCGGCTGCCATCGGGCGGCCGGCCCGTTTCAATGGGACGACGCTTTCTGCGGTGCGAAGGTAGAATCGCGGGTTCGGCGCAAGCCAGCCATCTTTGAGTGATGGGCCGGCGTGCGATCGATCTCCCGTTTCACGAACAAGAGCGAGAAAGGCAGTGCTGGTTATGACACCGCGAACTACGGCGACCTCTTTCTCCGGCCCCTCGGGCCGGTAGCCGCGCGTTCGCCTGGGCTCCAGCCTTCCCCGACTCGCAAGCGCGGCCTCCGGTCCGCGCTTTTTTGTTTCCAGAATCCGTTCACACCCATGATCCAGATCACGCTTCCCGATAACTCGAAACGCGAGTTCCCCGGCCCGGTGTCCATTGCCGACGTCGCCCGATCCATCGGTCCGGGCCTGGCCAAGATGACCGTGGCAGGCAAGATCGACGGACGCCTCGCGGATGCCAGCGACGTGATCGACCACGACGCTCGCCTGCAGATCATCACGCCCAAGGATGCCGAGGGCGTCGAGATCATCCGCCACTCCACGGCCCACCTCGTAGGCCATGCCGTCAAGCAGCTCTATCCGACGGCGAAGATGGTGATCGGCCCGGTGATCGACGAGGGCTTTTACTACGACATTGCCTTCGAGCGCCCGTTCACGCCGGAAGACATGGCCGCCATCGAGGCGCGCATGCGGGAGCTGATCGCGCAGGACTACGACGTCGTCAAGAAGATGACGCCGCGTGCCGAGGTGATCGAGGTGTTCAAGTCTCGCGGCGAGGATTACAAGTTGCGTCTCGTCGACGACATGCCCGACGAGAAGGCCATGGGCTTGTACTACCACCAGGAGTACGTGGACATGTGCCGTGGCCCTCACGTGCCCAACACGCGATTCCTCAAGGTATTCAAGCTCATGAAGCTGGCGGGCGCCTACTGGCGCGGCGACGCCAAGAACGAGCAACTGCAGCGCATCTACGGCACGGCCTGGGCCGACAAGAAAGACCTCGACGCCTACATCCAGCGCATCGAGGAAGCCGAGAAGCGCGACCACCGCCGCCTGGGCCGCGAGCTGGACCTGTTCCACATCGATGACGTGGCGCCGGGCGTGGTGTTCTGGCACCCGAAAGGCTGGGCTGTCTGGCAGGCGGTCGAGCAGTACATGCGCCAGGTCTACCGCGACACCGGCTACCAGGAGGTCAAGGGTCCGCAGATCCTCGACAAGAGCCTCTGGGAAAAGACGGGCCACTGGCAGAACTACCGCGAGAACATGTTCACGACGGAGTCGGAGAAGCGCGACTACGCGCTCAAACCGATGAACTGCCCGGGCCACGTGCTCATCTTCAAGCACGGTCTGCGCAGCTACCGCGACCTGCCGATCCGCTACGGCGAATTCGGGCAGTGCCATCGCAACGAGCCCTCTGGTGGCCTGCACGGCATCATGCGCGTGCGCGGCTTCACGCAGGACGATGGACACATTTTCTGTACCGAGGACCAGATCCTGGACGAGTGCGTGGCCTTCACGGAACAGCTCCAGAAGGTCTACGCTGACTTCGGCTTCACCGACATCATCTACAAGGTCGCGACGCGGCCGGAAAGCCGCGTCGGTTCGGACGAGCTCTGGGACAAGGCCGAGCACGCCTGCATGGAAGCCCTGCGCCGTTCGGGTGTCGAGTTCGCCATCGCCCCGGGCGACGGCGCTTTCTACGGACCCAAGATCGAATACACGCTGCGTGACGCCATCGGCCGCCACTGGCAGTGCGGCACGATGCAGGTCGACTTCAACATGGGCGAGCGTCTGGGTGCCGAATACGTGACGGAAACCAGCGGTCGGGCGCACCCGGTGATGCTCCACCGTGCCATCGTCGGCAGCCTGGAGCGCTTCATCGGCATGCTGATCGAACATCACTCCGGCGCCTTGCCCTCCTGGCTCGCGCCGGTGCAGGTCGTGGTGCTCACCATCACCGATGCGCAGGCCGATTACGCCAGGGAAGTTGCCAAAACGCTGCAAAATCAAGGGCTTAGGGTAGAGCTTGACCTGCAGAACGAGAAAATTACGTATAAAATACGGAAGCATTCGCTGCAAAAGCTGCCCTATATCCTTGTCGTGGGTGACAAGGAGAAGGAAGCCGGAGCCGTCGCGGTGCGCGCGCGGGGCAACCAGGATCTGGGTGTCATGCCCCTGCAGGCCTTCTCGGAACGGATTGCCGCCGAGGTCGCCGACAAACGCTGAGTTCTCTGAAAGCAGCCTGCGCGCCGCAAGGCATTACCGCCGTCGATACGGCATTCTTGATCGAAGGAACGAGTCATCGCTACTGAATTTCGTGATCGTCGCCACCGCGAAGAACGCAAGCACCGCCTGAACCGGGAAATCATGGCCCCGGAGGTCCGCCTGTCCGGGCCGGAGAACGAGCCCCTGGGGATCGTCAGCCTGGCCGAAGCGTTGCGCATGGCGGGTGAGCTGGATGTGGATCTGGTCGAGATCGCTGCCACTGCCAATCCGCCGGTGTGCCGGCTGATGGACTACGGCAAGTTCAAGTACCAGGAGCAGAAGAAGGCTGCCGAAGCGAAAGCGAAGCAGACGGTCATCGAGATCAAGGAAGTCAAATTCCGACCCGGTACCGACGACGGCGACTACAACATCAAGATGCGCAACATCAAGCGCTTCCTGGCCGAAGGCGACAAGTGCAAGATCACGCTGCGGTTCCGCGGCCGCGAGATCACGCACCAGGAAATCGGCATGGCGCTGCTGCAGCGTATCCGCGAAGAGCTGGGCGACACGATCCTCGTGGAGCAGTTCCCCAAGCTCGAAGGCCGGCAGATGATCATGATGATCGCGCCCAGCCGTCGCAAGCCGGTGGCAACACCTGGCAAGCCGGCCGAGACGACTCAGCCGGCTTGAGGTAGACAGAAAAAGGGCGAGGCACCGGTTTGGTCACCGGTGCACGGCCTGCAGGAAGTGGCAACGCTTTCTGCGAACTGTGCGCTTCCACAAGGGGCGCACATCCATAAGTGGCTCGGGGCCCCCAAGTCCGCGTAGGTTCGCGGCGCCTCACGAGCACGAACGAAAAGGAGCATTCAATGCCCAAAATGAAGACCAAGAGCAGCGCGAAAAAGCGTTTTCGCGTCCGTCCGGGTGGCACCGTCAAGCGCGGTCAAGCCTTCAAGCGTCACATCCTGACCAAGAAGACCACCAAGAACAAGCGCCACCTGCGTGGTGCGGTGTCCGTTCATGAGACCAACATGGGTCACATGGCGCAGATGCTGCCCCTGCAAGGCCTTTGATCAACTGACGGACAAGGAGAACACACATGCCTCGCGTCAAACGTGGTGTAACGGCTCGCGCCCGCCACAAGAAAGTGCTCGCCCTGGCCAAGGGCTTCCGCGGCCGCCGCGGCAACGTCTTCCGCATCGCCAAAGAGGCGGTGATGAAGGCCGGGCAATATGCCTACCGTGATCGTCGTACCAAGAAGCGTGTCTTCCGTCAGCTGTGGATCGCCCGTATCAACGCCGCGTCGCGTGAACTGGGTCTGACCTACAGCCAGTTCGCCAACGGCCTCAAGAAGGCATCGATCGAGATCGACCGCAAGATGCTGGCCGACCTCGCGGTGCACGACAAGGCGGCTTTTGGCAGCATCGTGGAGCAAGTCAAGGCCAAGCTGGCTGCTTGATCGCACGATGACGCCGGTGGATGCCCTTCGGGGCGCCGCCGGCGGAATTCACGAGCAGACAGGATGGGGCTGAGGCTTGCGCTTCAGCCCCTTCTTTTTTCCCTCTTCCCGCATCAATAGAGATTCATGAACGATCTGGACTCCCTGGTGGACGGCGCGAAGGCCGCGTTCGCCCAGGCCGCCACACCGGCCGAGCTCGAGAATGCCAAGGCCGTGTACCTGGGCAAGGCCGGCCGCATCACGGAGCTGATGAAGGGCATGGCGCAACTCTCCGTCGAGGAGAAGAAGACGCGCGGCGCTGCCATCAATGTGGCGAAGCAGGCCGTTGAAGCTGCGCTGCAGGCCCGTCGCCAGGCACTGTCCGACGCTGAACTCGAGCAGCAGCTCAAGGCCGAGGCCCTGGACGTCACGCTGCCGGGCCGCCGTCGCCAGGCCGGAGGGCTTCATCCGGTGAGCCGTACCCTCGAACGCATCGAGCAGATCTTCGCCAGCATGGGCTTCGACGTGGCCGACGGTCCCGAGATCGAGACCGACTGGCACAGTTTCACGTCGCTGAACAATCCGCCGAATCACCCGGCACGCTCGATGCAGGACACGTTCTACGTGGACATGAAAGGCGCGGACGGAATCCCGTTCAACCTGCGTCCGCACACCAGCCCGATGCAGGTGCGCTACGCCCACCAGCACGTCGCACGCCACAAGGCGGCGTTGGAGGCGGGTGGCGCGATGCCCGAGATCCGCGTGATCGCGCCGGGCCGCACCTACCGCGTCGACAGCGACGCCACCCATTCGCCGATGTTCCATCAGTGCGAAGGGCTGTGGCTGGGCGAGAACGTGAGCTTCAAGGACCTCAAGGTCGTGTTCACCGATTTCTGTCGCACCTTCTTCGAGAGCGACGATCTGGTGCTGCGCTTCCGCCCCAGTTTCTTCCCGTTCACCGAGCCGAGCGCCGAAATCGACATCCAGTTCCAGAGCGGCCCGCTGGCCGGGCGCTGGCTGGAGGTGGCCGGCTCCGGCCAGGTGCATCCCAACGTCGTGCGCAACATGGGGCTCGACCCCGAGCGCTACATCGGCTTCGCCTTCGGCATGGGCCCCGACCGGTTGACCATGCTGCGTTACGGCGTCAACGACTTGAGGCTGTTCTTCGACGGCGACATCCGCTTCCTGCGCCAGTTCCAGTAATCGCCGCCACGGTACGACCCAAGAAGACACGACATGCAATTTCCCGAATCCTGGCTGCGCGAGTTCTGTGATCCGCAGCTGACGACGGCCGAGTTGGCCGATACGCTGACCATGGCCGGGCTGGAGGTCGAAGAACTGCAGCCTGTGGCGCCGCCGTTCACGCAAGTGGTGGTGGGCCGCATCCTGTCGGCCGAGCAGCATCCCAATGCCGATCGCCTGCGCGTGTGCCAGGTGGATGCAGGGCAGGGCGCTGCGCTCGAGATCGTCTGCGGTGCGCCCAATGCGCGTGCGGGCATCCTGGTGCCGTGTGCGCTGGTCGGTGCGAAACTGCCGCCCGGCGAGGATGGCAAGCCCTTCGTCATCAAGCTGGGCAAGCTGCGCGGCGTCGAGAGCCAGGGCATGCTGTGCTCGGGCCGGGAACTGGGCCTCTCCGACGATCACGGCGGCCTGCTCGAGTTGCCCGAGGGCACAGCCGTGGGCGCCGACGTGCGCGCCGTGCTCAACCTGGACGACACGCTGTTCACGCTCAAGCTCACGCCCAATCTGGCCCACGGCCTGTCGGTGTACGGGGTGGCGCGCGAAGTGGCTGCGCTCACCGGCGCGCCGTTGAAGACGCCCGCCATCGCCGCCGTGCCTGCCACGCTGCCCGATGTGCTGCCGGTCAAGGTGGAGGCTTCCGACCTGTGCGGGCGTTTCTCCGGCCGCATCGTGCGTGGCGTGAACACGCGCGCAACGACGCCCGCCTGGATGGTCCAGCGCCTGGCGCGCTGCGGCCAGCGCAGCGTCTCGCCGCTGGTGGATATCTCCAACTACGTGATGTTCGAGTACGGTCGGCCGAGCCACATCTTCGATCTCGACAAGATCGAGGGCGGACTCTCCGTGCGCTGGGGCCGCGCGGGTGAACAGCTCAAGCTGCTCAACGGCAGCACCATCACGGTCGACGAGAAGGTCGGCGTGATCGCCGATGCGAAGCAGGTCGAGTCGCTCGCCGGCATCATGGGTGGCGATGCCACGGCCGTATCGGACGACACGGCCAACGTCTACGTCGAGGCGGCCTTCTGGTGGCCCGAGGCCGTACAGGGCCGCTCGCGCCGCTTCAACTTCTCGACCGATGCGGGCCACCGCTTCGAGCGCGGCGTCGATCCGTCGCTGACCGTTGAGCACATCGAGCGCATCACGGCTTTGATTCTCGAGATCTGCGGTACCGCGAACAGCGCCTGCGGCCCGATCGATGACCAGACGCTGGCATTGCCTGAAGCCACGCCCGTGAAACTGCGCGTCGCGCGCGCGGTACGCGTGATCGGCATGCCGCTTTCAGAGCAAGAGTGCGCGGGTGCGTTGCGCCGTCTCGGCCTGACCGTCACGCAGGAGGCGGGCGTGCTGACCGTGGTGCCGCCGCCGTACCGGTTCGATTTGCGCATCGAGGAAGACCTCATCGAGGAGGTGGCGCGCGTCATCGGCTATGGCCGGCTGCCGGCCACGCCGCCCCAAGGGCCGATCTCGGCGCGCGTACGACCGGAGGCACGGCGCAGCCGCCACGCGGTCCGTCATGCGCTCTCGGCGCTGGGTTACCAGGAAACCATCAACTTCAGCTTCGTCGAAGAACGCTGGGAGGCCGAACTGGCCGGCAATGCCGATCCCATCCGCCTGCTCAATCCGATTGCCAGCCAGATGAGCGTGATGCGTTCGTCGCTGTTCGGCTCGCTGCTGCAGGTGCTGCGCTTCAACCTCGACCGCCGTGCCACGCGCGCCCGCGTGTTCGAAGTGGGCCGCGTGTTCATGCGGGATGCGGCTTCGCCGGCGTCGGACACCGCCGTGGCGGGCATCCGGCAGCCGATGCGCGTGGCGGGTCTGGCCTATGGCGATCCTGACGGTCTGCAATGGGGCCGCAAGGAGCAGCGCAGTGATTTCTATGACGCCAAGGGCGATGTCGAAGCGTTGCTGGCGCCTCGCGTGCCCGTGTTCGAGGCGGCGGAACACCCGGCGCTTCACCCGGGCCGCTGTGCGCGCGTGCTGCTGGATGGCGAAGCCATCGGTTTCGTGGGCGAGCTACATCCGCGCTGGCGACAGTCTTGGGATCTGCCTCAGGCCCCGGTTCTTTTCGAACTCTCGCTCGATGCCGTCACGCTGCGCGATGTACCGCAAGCCCGGAGTGTCGGGCGCCAGCAACCCGTGGAGCGCGACATCGCCGTCATCGTGCAGGAAGCCGTGACCCACGCGGCTGTACAGGCCGCCATCGCCGCTGCCGATACATCGGGCCTCCTGCGCGGCGCGCTGCTGTTCGACGTCTTTCGCCCGCAGCCCGCTCGCGCTGGCCAGCCCACCGTCACGGGCGGACTGTCGGAAGGAGAGAAGAGTCTGGCCGTGCGCTTGACGCTCTCTGGCGACGACGCCACACTGACCGAGACACAGATCGAGGCGGCGGTGCAGGGCGTCGTGGGCGCGCTGAGTGAGAAGCTGGGTGCACGCCTGCGCGGTTGAGGCGCGGGCTGATACGTACAAGAGGGAACCATGGAATTTACCGTCGAAAGCCTTGAGACGCCGGCCTTGACCAAGGCGCAACTGGCCGAGATGCTGTTCGAGCAGATCGGCCTCAACAAGCGCGAATCGAAGGACATGATCGATGCGTTCTTCGACCTGGTGGCCGACAGCCTGGTCGAAGGCGATGACGTCAAGATCTCGGGCTTCGGCAACTTCCAGATCCGCACCAAGGCCCCGCGTCCCGGCCGCAACCCGCGCACCGGCGAAGCCATTCCCATCCGTGCGCGCCGCGTCGTGACCTTCCACGCCAGCCACAAGCTCAAGGAGCAGATCCAGGGCCCGGCGCAGGCGGTTGCTGAGTCCGCTTCACAAGACGAGTCGGCCTTCGTCGTCTGAAACGCAGACGCCTGCCGGCGCCGGTTGGCCCTCCGCCCGTCAATCCGTGGCGGTGCGTGCCGCGATTTCTTTGCATGGACGTGCGAGTTAGAGTAACCTCGAAACTTTCGCCCGTACAACATTGATTTCAATGGAGAAAGAACTCCCACCCATCCCGGCAAAGCGCTACTTCACCATCGGTGAGGTGGGTGACCTGTGCGGCGTGAAGCCGCATGTCCTTCGCTACTGGGAACAGGAGTTCACGCAACTGCGGCCGATGAAACGGCGCGGCAATCGGCGCTATTACCAGCACCACGAAGTGCTGATGATCCGACGCATCCGCGACCTGCTCTACGATCAGGGCTTCACCATCAGCGGTGCGCGCAACAAGCTGCAGGAACTGGTGCAGCTCGAGCGGGACAAGCGACGCGCGGGCGAGGTGGCGCTCGAAGGCGTGGAGGTGATCGAAGTCGAAGATTCCAGCTTCGACGAGGCCGAAGATTTCGCCAATGAAGAGGGGCAGGCGCTGGCCGCCAAGTTGCACCAGCTGCGGCGCGAGTTGTTCGAAATTCGCGATCTCCTCTCGCCCGCGCTCTGAGTACACGCTATAATCGAAGGCTTGTCGGCGTGTAGCGCAGCCTGGTAGCGCACTTGCATGGGGTGCAAGGGGTCGCGAGTTCGAATCCCGCCACGCCGACCATTTATTCCAGACCGATCAACGGGTTAGAGCCAAAAGCTCTAGCCCGTTTTTCTTTGTTTTTGACAAACGGCATGGTGTTTTGACAAACGCCGCCGTTTTCTAGCATGTGTCATAGCCGCTGATGGCCGACGGCAGCGGCACTGAAGACGCCACGCTCCTCCGGTAAACGCGCTTCATCACTTTCACGTCGTCATGGTGAAGCAACTCCTGGGCCGCCAAGCGAATGGGAATCAGAGGCGGCTCTTGCGCGTATGGCGTGGAACGTGATCTCTTGCGGCCCGAGGCAAAGCTTCTGTCGCACGTTCGCCCACAGCAGCTTGAATGACTCCTTGCTGTACGGCTTGCCGTGTTTGGTGATGAGCAGGTAATCGGTGGGCAGGCTGGCTTCGTGAGCGAGCTGCGCCGCGGCGGTGGCCGCGCAGATTTGCCTGCGCATGCCCGACACGCCCTGGGTGCAGGCCGTGCTGGGCATGCAGCAGGCCGGCGGCCAAGGTGGCGCCATGAGCCGGGAGCCCTGCGTGGAGCAGATCAACTGGATTGCCGCGTGCGCGCACCGCCTGCACCGGCAGTGGCGCAGCATGCAGATCGAAGACGTGGAATAGATCGCGACGGCGCTGTGGCGCGAGTCGGCGTTCAGGGATATGGCGCCAGTTGCGGCGGCCGAGCAGTGGCTGGATCCGGTGTTGGGGACTGGGGAGAAGCGGGCGCCGTTCTAGACGAGGTGCGTGCGGAGCCCTGCGCGGTAGATTCCGGCTCCAGGTAATAGGCCGCGAAGAGGAAGCATGCGCCCAGCAGCGCGTAGAACAGCTGGGCCACTTCCTTGCCCAGCGCCTCGACGATGGGCCGGGCGCGCCAGTTGTTGAAGAACCAGGCCCAGTCGAACAGCACTGCCAGCAGGCAGAGAAGGCCAGCGCTCGCGAGGAAGATTTTGAACCACATCGGGGGATGCTACCCGGCCCGACGTTGGCTCCAGCGGCCGGCAGCTGCAGTTCCAGCAGAGCGTGGCCAATCTCCTCAGGAAAATCGAAGCCGTCAACGCCGAGCTGGCCCGCCGCCCCGAACTCGCGAACACACGCAACAGGTAATGAGGGAGTTCGTGGCGCCAGACGCCGAAGGTGGTCCCGACGCATAGCCGTCACGGCCGTCGTCCCCTCGCGCAGGCCTCAGGCCCGATCGCCTTCGGCGCGCTCGGGCGCTTGCTTCACCTTCAGCCGCTTCAGTTCGGCTTCGAACAGCGGCAACGCACGTTCCATCAACGCCCAGCGAGCCTGACGCACCGCGAACTCGAGGCTGCCCGCCAGGGTGGTCGCGCCGTGGGCGTCCATCGGCTCGAGCAGGCGCTTGAGATCGACGAGCGTGACAAGTGCCCGCTCGCCATCGCGTGACGCAACGGCAGCCCGCAAGCGCAGCAGCAACTGCGACTGGCGATCAGTCGGTGCAACAGCGGGCAGGGTTTCCTCCTGTGCGGGCTGTGTCAGCAGGCCCAGGTCGATGTCAGCGAGAAGCGGCGGCGTGGCAGGCACGGCGGTCCTCAGCGCATCCCGCATGGCCTGCGCCAGCAACTCGGCGCCAACGGGTTTGGAGACGTACGAGTCCATGCCGGCTGCCAGGCATTTTTCGCGGTCGCCCGTCATCGCGTGCGCGGTCAGGGCGACGATGGGCATGTGGCCACCGTGCTGGCGCTCGTGTTCCCGGATGCGGCCCGTGGCGTCGAAGCCGCTGAGCACGGGCATCTGCACGTCCATCAGGATGAGGTCGAAGGGCGGTGCGGATTGCCAGCGGTCGAGTGCCTCCTGCCCGTCATGGGCCACCTCGACGTCGCAGCCCATCTGGCCGAGCGTGCGTCGCATGAGCAGCTCATTGACGGCGTTGTCCTCGGCCAGCAGCACGCGCAGCCCGGTCAGCGGGATGTCCTCGGCGGGCATGGGCACGGTGAGCGGACCACCGGCTTCTTCCGTCTGGCTGAGCACGACATGCACGCGGAAGCTGCTGCCCTTGCCCAGTTCGCTGGTCACGGTGATGTCGCCATCCATCATCGCCGCCAGCTTGGCGCAGATGGCCAGGCCCAGGCCGGTGCCGCCGTAGCGGCGGGTGGTCGAGGCATCCACTTGCGTGAAAGCTTCGAAGATCGCGTCCTGCCGGTCGGGCGGGATGCCGATGCCGCTGTCGCGCACTTCCAGCGTGAGGCGCAAGCGCTCGGGCCCGAGGTCGTCCTGGTTGGGGGCCGCCCAGGCCGTGACGGTGATACCGCCTTGCTGCGTGAACTTGACCGCATTGGCCAGCAGGTTGGAGACGATCTGGCGCAGCCGCGCCGGGTCGCCCACCAGGGTGCGCGGCACGTCGGGCGCCACGCGCAGCTTGACCTGAAGGCCCTTTTTCTCGGCGCCCACGGCGTGCGGCGCGACGGCCTCCTGCAGCCAGCGGCGCACGTCGAAGCGCTCCTGCTCGAACAGCAGGCGGCCTGCCTCGATCTTGGAAAAATCGAGCACGTCGTTGAGCAGCGCGAGCAGGGACACCGCCGAGCTGTCGATCAGGTGAAGGAAGTTGCGTTGCTCGTCGTCCACCTGCGACTGCTGCAACAGTTGCGTGAGGCCGATGATCGCGTTGAGCGGTGTGCGCAGTTCATGGCTGACGTTGGCCAGCAGTTCGCTCTTGGCACGGTTGGCGTCTTCGGCTGCGGCGCGTGCGTCCATCAACGCGTCGTGCACCGCGCGGCGCTGCGAGATGTCGGAATTGGCGCCGACCATGCGCAATGCGCGGCCTGCGTCATCGCGCCGTGTCACCAGACCCTGGCCTTCGGTCCAGAGCCAGCGGGAACCCGAGCGGACGCGGAACTCCACCAGATAGCGCGAGCGGAAGCCCAGCAGCACTTCCTCGATGCGGCCCTTCACGCGGTCCAGATCGTCGGGGTGGATCTGGTCGAGCAGGTCGGCCATGCTCCAGGTGCGGCCGGCAGCCTCGGGGCCGATCAGCTGGGCCCATTGGGGGCTGAGGTAGATGTGCCGGCTATCGATGTCCCACTGCCACGGCGCCAGACCCGAGGCGTCGACCGCGAACCGGAGCAGCTCGTCGGCATCCGGATGGCTCATCGGTCGGGACGAGGGGTCGGGCGTCTCGGGCATGAATTCATCGTAACCGACGGGGTGTCCATCGTGTATGGTGCGCCATGGTCGTGCCCAACGTTTCCCCACCGCTGAAGGTGCTGCTGATCGAGGACAGCCCCGAGTACGCCTTGTTGATCAGGCGCTGGCTGGAGGAGGGCGGCCGGGCCGCCGTCACCCATGCCGCCGACGGCGACGAGGGCGCCCGCCAGGCGCAGGTTCCGGGCTGGGATCTCATCATCACCGACGTCGAGCTGCCCGGAATCAACGGGCTCGAACTGCTGGCTGCCGTCAAGGCTGGCGACCGCTGGACACCGGTCATCGTCATCACGGGCAACAAGAGCTTCGAATACGCCCAGCGCGCGTTGCAGCGCCGCGCCGATGGCCTGCTGTTCAAGCCTTTCGCCAAGGACGAGTTGCTCACGACCGTCTCGCAACTGGCGGCCGATGCCACCGCGCGCCAACGGCGCGAACGCAAGCGCGTGCTGGCGATCGGCGCGCACCCGGACGACGTCGAGATCGGTTGCGGCGGCGCGCTGGCCAAACACCAGGCGCAGGGCGACGCGATCATGATCCTGACGCTCAGCGAAGGCATGTCGGGCGGCGATCCGGCCACGCGTGCGCGCGAGGCGGCGCACGCCGCGTCGCTGCTGAGCGCCACCCTGCGCTGGGGCGGCATGCACGATACGGAGATTCCCGAAGGCGCGCGCACCATCGGCGCGATCGAGTCGGTGATCCGCGACTGGTCGCCCACGCACGTCTATACGCATTCCGAGCACGACAGCCACCAGGACCACCGCAACGCCCATCACGCCACCATCGTGGCTGCGCGCGGCGTGCCCAACCTGTACTGCTACCAGGCGCCTTCGAGCATGGTCGATTTCCAGCCGCACCTGTTCATCGACATCTCGGCCCACATCGACGCGAAGATCGAGGCCATCGGCGCCTACGCCAGCCAGGTGGCGCAGCGCGATTACCTCAAGGACGACCTGATCCGCGCGACGGCCCGCTACTGGGGCCGCTTCGCCGGCTACGTTCTGGCCGAGCCGATGGAAGTCGTGCGTCAGCGCGAGAGCTGATCGCGGATCGCATCGTGCAGCGCGTGCATGCGCTGCGCCAGCGCCAGGCATGCCGGCAGGTGGCCGTCCGGCGCGGAGTCGGGCGGCTGCATCGCGTGGTAGAGATCGCGCGCCTGCCCATGCAGGGATTCGGTGGCGATGATGGCCAGTGTGGGCACCAGCCGATGCAGATAGCGCAGCAGCGTCTCGCGCCGGCTGCCGGCGATGGCCGCCTCGAACGCGGCGAGTTCGGCGGGTGCCTCGAGCATGAAGGTGTGCAGCAGTTCGCGCAGCACTTCCGCGTCGCCACCCAGGAACTGCAGCGCGCGCTCGATGTCCAGTGTCGCCGCGGGTGTCAGGGCAGGTTGCGTGCGGGTATCCATTCGATGATTTCTCCGTTGGCCATTGGCATTGCGATTTCGGCGGCCCGCCAGGCCGCCATGGCACCGGGCGTGGCGGCGAAGCCGTGCCTGTCGGTCCAGAGGCAGGCGCGGAAGAACTGTCCGTGCCCGACGGCGACGACGAAGCCGCCACGTTCGAGCAGCTTCCGGCGAAAGGCCTGCAGGCGCGCAAGGAACTGTGCGAACGACTCGGCGCCCGGCCCATCCACATGGTGCGGGTCGGCGCGCTGCCAGTAGGCGGCGGCCCACGGCCGGCGCATCTCTACCGTGGTGTCGCGGCATCGTGCGGGGTCGAGGTAGCTGAACTCCTCGATCGGCCAGGTTTCCACGGGCACCTGCGGCCAGCGTTCGCAAATCGGCGCAGCCGTCTGGCGCGCGCGCACGAAAGGGGAGACGACCAGCAGGTCGGGCCGGCGCTCGATGCGGCGGGCGAGTTCGATGGCCTGCACATGGCCGCGCTCGGTCAGCGTGATGCTGTCGTGAGAGCGGGAAGGAAGGCCCGCGTTGGCCTGGCTTTCGCCGTGGCGCGCGAGCCAGGCGACGGTGGCGGCCGCGCTCATCGGCCGCTCGTCCGGCTCAGCGCCTCGAATCCGCCGGGCTCGACCAGATGCTCGGTGAGGTAGCGCACCACCATGCGGTCTTCGAACGGCATCAGCCCGTCGGGCAGCGCGTGGCCCTGGAGTTCGGCCACCATCAGCGCCGGAATGTCCACGCCCGCCGCTGCCGTGAGCGGCAGCGTGCCTGGAAAGCGCGGGTTGATCTCCAGCAGGCGGAACACGCCATCGCGCGCCCGGCGGAACTGCACATTGGCCACGCCGCGGATGCCCGCGCCCTGCGCGGCCCGCACGGCGGCGTCGATCACTTCGGGCACGTGCACGGTACGGGCCGTGATGGCGATGCCCGAATCGGTCTTCATGCGCTCGCGCGGCACAGCGGCCACAGCCTGGCCATCCCTGCGC
>JAGOCV010000065.1 GCA_017998575.1 Burkholderiaceae bacterium | reverse complement strand
CACCTGCTTCAACGACATCAGCGTGCGCGACTGGCAGCGCCACACGCACCAGTTCACGCCGGGCAAGAACTTCCCCGGCACCGGCCCGCTGGGCCCGGTGCTGGTCACGGCCGACGAGGTGCCCGACGTGACGAAGCTCGATCTGCAGACGCGCGTCAACGGCCAGGTGATGCAGCACGCCAGCGTGGGCGACCTGATCTTCGACATTCCCACGCTCATCGAATACATCTCGCGCTTCACGCCGCTCGCGCCCGGCGACGTGATCGCCACCGGCACGCCCGGCGGCGTGGGCGACCGCCGCGATCCGCCGCTCTACATGAAGGACGGCGACACCGTCGAGATCGAGATCACCGGCCTGGGCGTGCTGCGCAACACCGTGGCGCGCGCCGACTGACGACGAGGACCCGCACATGACCGCAACCACCCTGGCGCCGCGCGCCGAGCGCCCGCTGCGCATCGCCGTCGACATCGGCGGCACCTTCACCGACATGGCCGCGTTCGACGAGTCGACCGGCCGGCTGCTGTTCGGCAAGGCCCTCTCCACCCACGGCCAGCTGGTGGATGGCATCCAGCAGACCATCAGCAGCGCCGGTGTGGACTGGCGCGAAGGCCGGCTGTTCCTGCACGGCTCCACCATCGCGATCAACACGCTGCTCGAACGCAACGGCGCCAACACCGCACTGCTGATCACCGAGGGTTTCCGCGACATCTACGAAATCGGCCGCGTGAACCGGCCCGACGCCTACAACCTGTTCTTCAACAAGCACCAGCCGCTGGTGCGCCGCTCGCTGCGCTACGAAGTGGCCGAACGACTGCGCGCCGACGGCAGCGTGCACAAGCCGCTGGACGAAGAAGCCGTGCGGGCGCTGGCGCGTGAACTCCGGGGCGCGGGCGTGGATGCCGTGGCCGTGCTGCTGCTGCACTCGTACCGCAACCCGGCGCACGAGCAACGCGTCAAGGCCATCCTGCAGGAAGAGATCCCGGGCGCCTTCGTGTGCGCCTCGCACGAGCTGAGCCAGGAATACCGCGAGTTCGAGCGTGTCTCCACCGCCGTGGCCAATGCCTACGTGGGCCCGCGCGTGTCGCAGTACCTGGGCCAGCTGGAAGATCACCTGGGCCGCGAAGGCTTCAAGGGCGACTTCTACATCGTGCAGTCCACCGGCGGCCTGTTCCCGGTGGAACACGCCAAGGTCGGCTGCGTGCGCATGCTCGAATCGGGCCCGGCCGCCGGCGTGATCGGCGCGCAGGCCATCTGCGCGCAGCTGGGCATGGGCGACGCGATCGCCTTCGACATGGGCGGCACCACGGCCAAGGCCGGCGTGATCAGCGAAGGCCGGCCGCTTACCACGGGCTCGGCGCTGATCGGCGGCTACGAGCGCGCGCTGCCGATCCAGATCCCGATGATGGACATCCACGAGGTGGGCACGGGCGGCGGCTCGATCGCCCGCGTGGAAACCGGCAACGCGCTGCGCGTCGGCCCGCAGAGCGCGGGCTCGATCCCCGGCCCCGTGGCCTATGGCCGTGGCGGCACCGAGCCCACCGTGACCGATGCCAACCTGCTGCTGGGCCGGCTCGATGCCGAGCATTTCCTGGGCGGCGAGCTCAAGCTCGACCTGGCCGGTTGCCAGCGCCAGATGCAGGAGCGCGTGGCGGGCCCGCTGGGGCTGGACGCCACGGCGGCGGCCGACGGCATCCTGCGCATCGCCGTCACGCAGATGTCGCACGCGGTCAAGGCCGTGACCACCGAGCGCGGCCTGGACGCCGGCAGCTTCACCATGGTGGTCTACGGCGGCGCGGGCCCGCTGCATGCCTCGGCCATCGCGCGCGAGATCGGCATCCGCAAGGTGCTGATCCCGTACGCACCGGGCTACTTCTCGGCCTACGGCATGCTGTTTTCCGACCGCCGCTACGACTACGTGCGCTCGGTGTTCCGCAAGCTGGCCGACGTGTCGTTCGAGGAGATCGAGGCGCTCTACCAAGGCATGGAAGACGAAGGTCGCGCGGCGCTTGCCCAGTCGGGTGTGGAGGCTGCCGATGTCGTGATCGAGCGCGCTGCCGACATGCGCTACGTGGGTCAGGAGCACGCCGTCACGGTCGATCTGCCGCTGGCGTTCTTCGCCAGCCGCGACCGCTCGGCCATCAAGCGCCAGTTCGACGAGCTGCACAAGGTGCGTTACGGCACCTCCGCGCCCAAGGAGCCGGCTGATCTGGTGAGCCTGCGCGTCACCGTGCTGGGCACCATGAAGAAGCCGCCGCGCCACAGCGTGGAAGCTGGCACGGCCACGCCCGAGGCAGGCGCCGTTCGCGCCACCAAGCCGGTGTACTTCCGTGCCACGGGCTGGGCCGACACGCCGGTCTACGTGCGTGACGCGCTGCGCGCTGGCAACCTCATCACTGGCCCGGCCCTCATCGAGGAGCATGCCTCCACCACCGTGGTCCAGCCTGGCGACGACCTGCGCGTCGACGAACTCGGCAACCTGCAAATCAACATCGGGAGCGACCGCACATGAACGCCCGCACGCCCATGACCGCCGTCGATCCGGTCACCGTCGAGATCATCCGCAACGGCCTCTATGCCGTCACGGAGGAGATGAAGACCAACCTCACGCGCACGGCCTACAACCTCATCATCTACGAGGCGCTGGACTTCACCGTCGGCCTGTTCACGAAGGAAGGCGATACGGTCTCGATCGGCCTGGGCCTGCCGATGTTCATCCGCGGCATGTCGGAAACCGTGAAGGCGAAGATCAAACACTTCGGCTACGAGAACATCAAGCCGGGCGACATACTGGTCACGAACGATGCGTACACGACCGGCAGCCACCTGAACCACTTCACGTTCACGATGCCGGTGTTCCACGAAGGCCGGCTCGAAGGCTTCACCTGCTGCATGGCGCACTGGCTGGACGTGGGCGGCACGCTGGGCAACGTGACGACCGACATCTTCAGCGAGGGCATCCAGATCCCGATCGTGAAGTACCAGCGCGAAGGCGTCGTCAACCAGGATCTGATCGACATCATCGCGATGAACGTGCGCATGCCCGAGCGCGCCCTGGGCGACCTGCGCGCGCAGATCACCGCCGTCACCACCGGCGAGCGCCGTTACCTGGAGCTGCTGCAGCGCTACGGCCCCGATGCCGTCAACGGCTCGATCGCGCAGATCATGGACGCGTCGGAGGCGCTGGCCCGGCAGAACACGCTGTCGATCCCCGACGGCGTGTACGAAGCCGAATCGTTCATGGACGACGACGGCCTGGACATCGGCAAACGCATTCCGATCCGCGTGAAGGTGACCGTGAAGGGCGACGAGATGACCGTCGACCTGTCGGATGTGAGCCGGCAGGTGCGCGGCTTCTACAACTCGGGCTTCACCACCGGCATCGCCTGCGCGCAGGTGGCCTACAAGTGCCTGACGACGCCCACCGATTACCCGGTCAACGACGGCAGCTTCCGCCCGCTCAAGGTCGTCATGCCCATGGGCACGGTGATCAGCGCCGAGCGGCCGTACCCGATGCGCGTGTGGATGACCTTCCCGATGACGGTGATCGACACCATCTTCAAGGCGCTCGCGCCGGCCATTCCCAACCGCTCGATCGCTGGCCACCACGCCGACCTGGTGTTTCCCAACATCCACGGCATCAGCCCGGAAGACGGACGCCTGTTCATCGTGGGCATCGGTCCGCTGGGCGGCGGCTGGGGCGCCAAGCAGCAGGAAGACGGCGTCTCCGTCACCGTCTGCATCAACGACGGCGACACGCACAACAGCCCCACCGAGCAGCTGGAGGCCAAATACCCCGTGCTGGTCGAGAGCTACCGCATCCGCGAGGACAGCGCCGGTGCCGGCCGCCACCGCGGCGGGCTGGGCGCCGAAATGGTGGTGCAGGCGCTGTCGCCCTTCACCGTGACCACGCGCATCGACCGCGTGCATTGCAAGCCCTGGGGCCTGGAAGGTGGCGGCGACGCCATGGGCAACGGCATCGCCATCCGCCACAAGGGCGAATGGAAGAGCGACCTGCCCAACGCCAAGGTGTTCAACGTGCGGCTCGAACGCGGCGATGCCTACAAGATGCTCTCGGGCGGCGGCGGCGGCTTCGGCAATCCGCTCGAACGCCCGGCGGCCACCGTGGCCGAGGACGTGCGCGAAGGCTATGTGAGCGTGCAGGCCGCACGCGAGCTGTACGGCGTGGCCACCGACGCGCGTGGCCAGCTCGACGAGGCCGAGACGGCGCGCCTGCGCGCGGCTGCCTGACGCACGCGATGGACGCCACCGTGGCCGCTTCGCCCGACGGTCTTCGCGCCGAACGGCTGGCCCGGCTCTGGAGCCGGCTGTCGGCCCAGCACGTCTCGCTGGCGACGGGCTGCGGCTGCGGCATCGGCGGCGTCGACGTGCGGCTGGAAGACTTCGAACGCGACATCGCCGACTACCTGCTGGCCGAGGCCGAGCGGCTGGGCGTCGCGGACGTGGTGGACTTCCTGCCGTCGGCCGACGCCATCGCCACCGACGCGCACCCGGTACGCGACCTGCTGGCGCGGCTCGAAGCCGGCGAGGCGCCGCCTGCCGTGGCCGACTGGCTGCTGCCGCGCCTCACGCGCACGCTGGAATCGTTCGCCAATCTGCATGGCGGCGGGCTCGGCGACGACGAAGGATCAGGATGAGCGGGGATCGCATCACGCCTTCACTGCTGCCGCGCCTGGTGCCTTCGCCCGCACCCGGCGCGTCGGCGCACGTGCGTCTGCCGGTCACCGTGCTCACCGGCTTCCTCGGCAGCGGCAAGACCACGCTGCTCAACCGCCTGCTGCGCCTGCCCGACCTGGCGGGCACGGCGGTGATCATCAACGAGTTCGGCGCCGTCGGGCTCGACCATGACCTGGTCGATCACACGCAGGAAGACATGGTGCTGCTGGCCAACGGCTGCATCTGCTGCACCGTGCGCGGCGACCTGGTGGCCGCGCTCGAACGCCTGGGCGAAAGCGAGGCCGCGCACAGCGGCGAGCTGCGCCACGTCATCGTGGAGACCACCGGCCTTGCCGATCCGGCGCCCATCCTGCACACGCTGATGGGCGATCCGCGCGTGTCTGGCCGCTGGCGCCTGGCGGGCGTGGCCTGCACGGTGGATGTGTGCCATGCCATGGCCACGCTCGACGCGCAGCCCGAAGCCGTCAAGCAGGTGGCGGTGGCCGACCGCCTGCTGCTGACCAAGACCGACCTGGCCGATGCCGTGGCGCTGCCCGCGCTGCTGGAACGGCTGGCCGCCATCAACCCGCTGGCGCAGCCCGTGCAATCGCCGGCCGATCACCTGCCCGTGCTGCGCGGCCTGATGGATGCGCCCGGCGAGCCGCTGGCGCAGCGTGAGGCGGTGGCAAGCGAAGACGATGGCGGCTGGAAGCCCTTCGCCTTCCGCGCCGTGGCCGCGGCCCCGGCCGACCCGAACCGGCACGACGACCGCATCCGCGCCCACGCCATCGTGCGCGACGAGCCGCTCTCGCGCGAAGGCTTCTTCGCCTGGCTCGACATGATCGCGCGCATGCGCGGCGACGACCTGCTGCGCGTGAAGGGCATCGTCTGCCTGGACGACGAACCCGACCGCCCGCTGGTGATCCACGGCGTGCAGCACATCTTTCACCCGCCGCAATTCCTGCCGCGCTGGCCCGGAGGCGACCGGCGCACGCGCATCGTGTTCATCACGCGCGGCATCGAGCGCGAGGCCATCGACGACACGTTGCGCATCTTCGAGCGCCGGCGCGTCCGCCGCGCGGGCAGCGGCTGAGGCGGACCGCTTGCCTTCCTGACAGCCAACCGATTTCACAAGGAGACGACAGATGATGAAGAAATGGCTTTCAACCCTCGCCCTCTCGCTGGGTGCTGCCGGCCTGCTGGCCGGCGGCGCTGCGCAAGCGCAGGCGAAGTTCCCCGACCAGATGATCCGCATCGTGGTGCCGTTCGCCGCCGGCGGCGGCGTGGACCAGGCCGCGCGCCTGATCGGCCGCCAGATGCAGGAGAACCTCAAGGTGCCGGTGATCATCGAGAACCGTGGCGGCGCCAACGGCACCGTGGGCGGCATGGCGGTGAAGAACGCGCCGGCCGACGGCTACACGCTGCTGTTCTCGGCCACCACGCACGTACTGTCCAGGCAGGTGATGGCCGCCGCGCCCTACGACCCGGTGACCGATTTCGCGCCGGTGGCGCGCGTGGGCGAAGCCCCGCTGCTCATGGTGATCTCGCCCACGCTGGCGCCGCAGAAGCTTGGCGAAGTGGTGACGGCCGCCAAGGCGCAACCCGACAAATGGACCGCCGCGCTGCCGGCCATGGGCGCGCCCAGCCACCTGGCCACGCTGCTGTTCGCCAAGCAGGGCCAGCTGTCCAACCTGACCATGATTCCGTACAAGGGCACGGCGCCGGCGCTGGTGGACGTCGCTGGCGGACACGCGCAGATCCTCATGGATTCGATCGTGTCCATCCTGCCGATGGCCAAGAGCGGCAAGGTGCGCCCCATCGCGGTCACGTCGCCGCGGCGCAGCTCGATCGCGCCCGACATTCCCACGGCTGCCGAGCTGGGCATGCCGGGCCTGGTCTACCTCACCTGGTACGGCTTCTGGGCCCCCAAGGACACGCCGGCCGACCGCGTGCAGGCGCTGCACAAGGCCGCCAACGACGCGGTGGCCGACCTGGTGAAGGCCGGCGCGCTGGCCAGCCTGGGCATCGAGCCGGTGAACGAATCCATCGACCAGTTCAGGAAGCACATCGCGGGCGACGTGGCGCAGGCGTCCGACCTGCTCAAGGGCGCGGGCTTCAAGCCCGAATGACGGGTCTCAGCCGGCACTGGCGGTGCCGGCGCCCCTGGCCGCGCCCGCGCGGGCCTGCCGCCGCATCAGCTGCATGAAGGCCTCGGCCGCGGGCGACAGCGCCAGCCCGCGGCGCTGGTAGACGAAGAATTCGCGGCTGAGCGTCGGCGCGCGGATGGGGATGAAGCGGATGCCGAAGTTGTCGGCAAATCCGCGCGCGTAGTCGGGCAACGCCGCGATGCCCAGGCCCGCGCCCACGAGGGCGAGGGCCGTGGTCATGTAGCCGACCTCGGTGGCGGTCTGCATCGACAGCGACACGTCGTGCTCGTGCAGCAGCCGTTCCACATAGCGGCTGAAGTCGCCTGAGTAGACCACCCAGCGCTCGTCGCGCAGATCGTTCCACGACACCGACTGCCGCCCCGCGAGCCGGTGCGAGGCCGCGCACACCAGCCGCATGGGGACATTCATGAGCAACGTGCGCGTGACGTCCTCGCCGGCGGCGCGCTCGGGCCCGATGCCCAGCTCGGCGTCGCCGCGCCGCACCGTGGCCACGATGTCGTCGGCCGTGCCGTCGATCACGCGCAGTCCGACCGACGGATAGGCCGCGCTGAACTGCGTGAGCACGCCGGCCATCCAGGTGCAGGCCAGCAGCTGCGGCGCCACCACGCGCAGCACGCCGCTGCGCAGCGTGCGCAGGTCGCTGGCGCCATCTTCCACCTGGCGCAGGTCGTCGAGCATGCGGCGCGCCAGGGGCAGCAACTGGTGCCCGGCCTCGGTGAGCGTGACGGCGCTGCGCGCGCGGTCGAACAGCTTGAGGCCGAGCTCGTCTTCCAGCTGCTGCACCAGCATGCTCACCGCCGACTGTGTGAGGCTCATCTGGCGCGCAGCCGTGGTGAAGCTGCCGGCGCGTGCCACGGTGGAAAACGCGCGCATCTGGCGTAGGGTGATATTCATGGCTGCACCAATCTGGGGTCGGGGTTCTTGCATTGGATCAGGAAAACTGATTCTTTCATCAGAAGAATGCGTTTGCCTGATGCAGATCGACTCCCCACAATCCGCGCGATGCACATTGCCGTCATCGGGACCGGCATCGTCGGAACCTGCACGGCCGCCTGGCTGCAGCGCGACGGCCACCAGGTCACCTTCTTCGATCCGCGCGAGCCCGGCGAGGCCTGCTCGTTCGGCAACGCGGGCTCGCTCTCGCCCAGCGCCTGCCTGCCCGTGGGCATGCCGGGCATGTGGAAGCGCGTGCCGCGCTGGCTGCTCGATCCGCTGGGGCCGCTCACCGTGCGCTGGCGCTACGCGCCCGTGGTGGTGCCGTGGCTGGTGCGCATGCTGCGCCATTCCACGAAGGAAGAGGTGACGCGCATTGCCACGGCGCTGCGCACCCTGCTCGAACCCATCTTCGACTGCTATGGCCCGCTGCTCGACGACGCGCAGGCCAACCACCTGGTCAAACGCACGGGCTGCCTCTACGTGTATTCGTCGCGCGAGATCGCCGCGCAGTGGGCCTGGGGCATGAACCTGCGCCGCTCGCTGGGCGTGCGGATGGTGGACGTGGACCAGGACGAGCTCGAAGCGATCGAGCCCGATCTGAAGGGACGCTTTCGCTTCGGCATCCTGGCGCCCGAGAACGGCTCCACCCTCGATCCGTCGGCGCTGGTGAAGGCGCTGCATGCGCACTGCATGGACGAGGGCGCGCAGTTCGTGCGCTGCGCGGTCACGGGCTTCGAGCGGCAGGGCCGCCAGGTCACCGGCGTGCGCACGCGCGATGGCGAGCGCGTGGCCGTGGATGGCGTGGTGGTGGCGGCGGGCGCCTGGTCGGCCCGGCTGGCGGCCGAGCTCGGTTCGCGCGTGCCGCTGGAGACGCAGCGCGGCTATCACGTCACGGTGCGCAGTTCCAACCTCAACCTGCGCCACACGGTGATGGCGGTCGAGAACAACCTCATGGTCAACCCCATGGCCATGGGCCTGCGGCTGGCCGGCACGGTGGAATTCGCGGGCCTGAAGGCGCCGCCCAACTACGAGCGCGCGCAGGCGCTGCTGCGCCAGGGGCGCCTGCTGTTCCCGCACCTGGACACCAGCGAAGTCACTGAATGGATGGGCCACCGCCCCTGCATGCCCGACAGCCTGCCGGTGGTGGGCACGGCGGGCTCGGTGGACAATGCCTGGCTCGCCTTCGGCCACGGCCACATGGGCATGTGCATGGGGGCGAGCACGGGGCGCGAGATCGCGCACCTTGTCGCGGGCCGGCCCACGCAGGTGGACCTGACGCCCTTCCGTCCCGACCGTTTCTGACTTCACCGCCCACCGCATGAACGACGTCGCCCTGGTCTGCACGCGCGGTTTCGCCGACGTCCTCACGCTGGCGCGTCAGAACCGCCCCGATCCGTACGCGCTGCACGTGCCGGCCTCGCCGTGGCTGGAGGCACTGCCGCCCGAGTGGCGCGTGCAGGCCGTGGGCCGCATCGATGCGGCGGGCCTCGAGGTCGAGCCGCTCGATGGGGCGGCCGTGCTGTCGGCCCTGGCGGCGTTGCCGCGCGTGCCGCGCGCGGTGGCGATCTGCCTGCTGTTCTCGCACCGCAACCCGGCGCACGAGCTGGCCCTGGCGCAGGCCATCGGCCAGGCCCTGCCGGGCGCGCGCGTGGTGTGTTCGCATGCCGTGCGCCCCGAAGCCGGCGAGTACGAACGCACGCTGGCCACGGTGCAGTCGCTGGGGCTGGACGTGGCGGTGCCCGACGCCGCAGAACCGGGGGCTGCCGATGACCTGGCCGCGCGGCTCGAGTCCATCGCCGACCGCATGCAGCAGCGGCTGGTGGACGAGGCCGTCTCCACCGTCGTGCGCGAAGCCATGGACTGCGCGGCCGCCGTCTTCCTGCCCGACGGCCGGCTGGTGGCCCAGGCGCGCACGCTGCCGCTCCTGCTGGGCAGCCTGTCGCCCGCGGTGGCCGGCCTGCTGCAGGCGTATCCGGTGCATGGCATGGCCGAAGGCGACGGTTTCCTGATCAACGATCCCTGGCATGGCGGCACGCATTTGCCGGATCTCACGCTGATGCGGCCCGTGTTCGTGCACGGCCGCGTACAGGCGCTGGTGGCCAGCGTGCTGCACCACCAGGACGTGGGCGGCATCGCGCCGGGCTCGGTGCCCACCAATGCCACCTGCATCCAGCACGAAGGCCTGCGCATCCCGCCGATGCAGCTGTATCGCGGCGACACGCCCGATGCCGCGCTGCTGCGCATGCTGTGCGCCAACAGCCGCATGCCCGACAACCTCGCCGGCGACCTGCGCGCGCAGTGGGTGTGTCTGCTGCAGGGTGCGGACGAGCTCGGCGCGCTCATCGCTGCCGATGCCGGCTTCGCCGGGCACGCCGATGCGGTGCTCGCCGCGTCCGAGGCGGCCACGCGTGCCGCGCTGGCGGCCGCGCCCGACGGCGATTACGCATTCGAGGATGCGCTGGACGGCGATGGCGTGAGCCTGGCGCCGGTGCCCGTGGTGGTTCGGCTCGTCAAGCGCGGTGACTCGGCCACGCTCGATCTCACGGGCTGCGCCGACCAGACCACCGGCCCCGTCAACGCATCGCGTGGCGCGGTGCAGGCGGCGGTGAGCTATTTCGCGCGCATGATCGCGCCCGAGGCCGCGAGCAACGACGGCTGCACGGCGGCCATCACGCTGCGCACGCGTGCGGGTAGCATCGTCGATCCGTCGTTTCCCGCCGCGGTGAATGCGCGCACCAACCTCGTCAAGCTGCTGGCGAATGCCTTCCTCGGCGCGTGGTCGCGCGCGCTGCCGTCGCAGATGCCCGCGCCCAATGCGGGTGAAGTCGTGGTGCTGTCGCTGGGCGGCACGCAGCCCGACGGACGGCCCTGGCTGTTCACCGAGATCATCGCCTCGTCGGCCGGCGGTGCGCCCTGGGGCGCGGGCGGCTCGGGCGTGTCCACCGACGTGGGCAACGCGCGCAACACGCCGGCCGAGGCCATCGAGTCGCAGGCGCCGTTGCGCGTGGAGCGCGTGGCCGTGCGCACGGGCTCGGGTGGCGCAGGCCGCCACCGTGGCGGCGACGGCGTGCAGCGCGTGTACCGCCTGCTGCATGGCAGCGGCAGCATTTCCTATCGTGGCGAGCGCCACGGCATCGCGCCGCAGGGCGCGGCGGGCGGTGAGCCCGGTGCCTGCGCCGCCGCACGGATCGAGCGGGCCGATGGCCGCGTCGAACATCTGCCCGCGAAGGCGCGTGTGCAGTGGAGCGCCGGCGACCGGCTCGTGATCGAAACCGCGGGCGCGGGCGGCTGGGGTCCGGCCACTCGCGTGGAGACATCCGCGTAAGCCGAAGAGCGTGCGGCGGGCGTGCACGGTTCGTGCATGCACCGTCATCCTGTCCCCATCCCCCTACCGGAGTGCACCCCTCATGAAGACGATTTCCTCCCGACGCCTCGCACTGCGCGGTCTCGTTGCCGCCGGCACCACGCTGGCCCTGGCCGCTGGCGCCTTCGCGCCTGCAGCCGCGCAGGCGCAAGCCGCGTTCCCCACCAAGACGATCCGCATCGTCGTGCCGTTCCCGCCGGGCGGCAGCACCGATCTGCTGGCGCGCCGCATCGGCGAGAAGCTCGCGGCCAGCTGGGGCCAGCCCGTCATCGTGGAGAACCGTGCGGGCGCGGGCGGTACCGTGGGTGCCGACTACGTGGCCAAGCAGCCGGCCGACGGCTACACGTTGCTCATGGGCGTGACCGGCAGCAACGCGATCGCGCAGGCGCTCTACCCCAAGCTTCCCTACGACGTGGTGAAGGATTTCGCGCCCGTCTCGCGCGTGGTGAGTGCGCCGCTGGTGGTGGCCGTGAACCCCAACGTGAAGGCTGCCAACATCCGCGAGTTCATCGCGCTGGCCAAGGCGCGCCCGGGCTCGATCAGCTACGGCTCGGCCGGCAACGGCACGTCGATGCACCTGACCGGCGAGATGTTCAAGCTCGCGACGAAGACGTCGATGGTGCATATCCCCTACCGCGGTAGCGCCGGCATGCTGACCGACCTGATGGGCGGCCAGATCGAAGCCACCTTCGGCGACCTGCTGGTGCTGATGCCGCAGATCGAAGCCGGCAAGGTGCGCCCGCTGGCCGTCACGTCGAAGCAGCGCAATCCGATGCTGCCCAACGTGCCCACGCTGGCCGAAAGCGGCTATCCCGACTTCGAGGCGCTGTCGTGGCAGGGGCTGTTCGCGCCGGCCGGCACACCTGCCGACGTGATGGCCCGTCTCAGCACCGAGATCAACAAGGCGCTCAAGTCGCCCGAGATCCAGGACTACTTCGGCTCGCGCGGCTTCATCATCGAAGGCACGACGCCGGCGGTGTTCAAGGCGTTCATCGAGGCCGAGACGGCCAAATGGGGCGCGATCGTGAAGGCGTCGGGAGCGAAGGCAGACTGATCCGCAAGGTCCGTTCCCGAGGGCCTGGCGTCGCGAGACACCAGGCCCTCGTCATTTCTTCAGGAGACATCCAATGAGTGATTCATCGCGCGGCACGCCCATCGAACGTCTGGGTCCGCCTGTCACGCGCGCCGGCCAGGTGCAGCCCATCTCGCCCGCCGTGGCGTGGGATCGGCTGGTGTTCGTCTCGGGCCAGGTGCCCATGGTCGCGGGCCAGCCTGCGGCAGCCGACATGGCGGGCCAGACGCACGCCACGATCGACATGATCGAGTCCATCCTCGCCACGGCCGGCTGCACGCTGGCCGATGTGGTGAAGACCACGTGCTGGATCACGGATGCGGCGCAGTACCCGGCGTTCAACGTGGCCTATGGCGAGCGCTTCGCGCCTGAGAAGGCGCCCGCGCGCTCCACGGTGATCGCCGGGCTGATCGCGCCCGTGCTGGTCGAAATCGAAGCCATCGCCGTGCGCCCGGCCTGAGCCGGATCAATAGACGGCGGGGGCTCCGTCGGGGCGGGTCTTGAAGCGCTTGTGCACCCAGTAGTACTGGGCCGGCATGGTGTCGATGTAGTGCTGCAGCCGCAGGTTCATCAACGCGGTGTCGGCGACGGCGTCGTCGGTGGGGTAGCTGGCCCACGCGTCATGCACCTCGACGTCGTAGCCGCAGTCCGTCATGCGCGTGATGACCGGCACGACCTTGGCGCGGCCCAGCCGGGCGAAGCGGGAGAGCGAGGGCACGGTGGCCGCCTGCACGCCGTAGAAGGGCACGAAGACCGACTCTTCGGCGCCGAAGTTCATGTCGGGCAGCAGGAACAGCGGCTCGCCCGCGCGCAGCGCGCTCACCACGGGCTTGACGCCGTCGAAGCGCGTGAACAGGCGGATGTCGCCCAGCCGGCTGCGGCCCGCGAAGATCCATTCGTCCACCCGCTTGTTGCGCTGCGGCGTGAAGATGGTCGTGAAGCGCCGCGGCACGGCCGCGGAGACGGCGCTCCACCCCGCGTCCATCCCGTAGAAGTGCGGCAGGAAGATCACGGTGGGTGCGTCGCCCTGCAATTCGTGGACGGCGCCCAGCAGGCGCAGCCGCCGCCGGGCCACTTCGGCCTTGCCGTGCCACAGCCATGACCTGTCGAGCCAGGCCTGGGCGAAGCAGATGAAAGTCTGACGCGCCGTGCGTGCGCGCCAGGCGGGCGTGTGCTGCGGAAAGCACAGCGCGAGATTCTTCTGCACCACGCGACGGCGGCCGGCGGCCACGACGTACAGCACCTGCCCCGTGAGCCAGCCCAGTGCGCGCACCACACGCAGCGGGCAGTGCGCGAGCACGCGCATGAAGAGGATGCCCAGCGAGGTGATCACGAGGCCGCCCCCGGTGCGTGCTGTGCGGGGGCGGCGGGGCCGTCCTCGCGTGGTGCCTTGTAGCGCGCATAGCCCCAGAGGTATTGCGCGGGGCATTCGGCGATCAGCCGCTCCATCTCGGCGTTGACCTGCTTGGCCGCCGTGCGCGCGTCGTCGGCCAGTGGCGCCGACAGCTCGCGCAGGTGGATCACGTAGCCACGGCCTGCGCCCAGGCGCTCGCCCCAGGCCAGCAGCAGCGTGGCGCCCTGCACCCGCGCGAGCCGTGCCGACAGTGTCATCGTGTAGGCCTCTCGACCGAAGAAGGGCGCCCACACGCCCAGGCCCTGCGGCGGTACCTGGTCGGGCAGCAGGCCCACGGCCTGGCCGGACTTCAGCGCCTTGAGCAACTGCTTGACGCCCGCCAGCGTCGTCGGCGCCGTCGCCAGCCCGGGCCGCTGGCGACCCTCGTCGAGCAATGGCCGCAGCCAGGCCTTGCGGGCGGGCCGGTACAGCACGGTGATGGGGCCGTGCGTGGCCGCGTATCGGCGCGCATAGCCCTGCGCCGTGATCTCAAAGCAACCCAGGTGCGGCGTCAGGAAGACGATGCCATGGCCGCGCGCATGCGCGGCATCGATGAGTTCGGCGCCGTCCCATTCGACCGGAACCGGCCGGCCCAGCCAGAGGCGCGGCAGTTCGGCCACCAGCCGGCCGGCCTGGCCGATCGCGCCCGGCACGGCCAGACGGCGCAGGCCCGCCTGGGCCAGGTTGGCCGCAAAGCGCCGGCGGTACGTGGGCGAGCCCAGCCATGCCAGCCAGCCCAGCGCGCTGCCGCCCGCGTGCAGCAACGCGAGGGGAAGGTGACTGAGGAGGCGAAAGAGCAGGAGCATCGCGGGAAGAAAGGCGCGGGCTTGGCTAGAATGGCGCGGTCGCCGAGTTATGGAACTACTTGCAGGGCGACGTTAAACAACAGCTGCTAAAGCGTTCGCCAGAGCTCCGGCCAGGCAACGCGCCTTGCAACTTGAACAACGGAGTTTATTCAGAAATGGCGAACGACTTCCTCTTCACGTCCGAATCGGTTTCCGAGGGTCACCCCGACAAGGTGGCCGACCAGATCTCGGACGCGATCCTCGATGCGATCTTCGAGCAGGACCCGCGCAGCCGCGTGGCCGCCGAGACGCTGACGAACACCGGCCTCGTGGTTCTGGCCGGCGAGATCACCACCAACGCGCACGTCGACTACATCCAGGTCGCGCGCGACACCATCAAGCGCATCGGCTACGACAACACCGACTACGGCATCGACTACAAGGGTTGCGCCGTGATGGTCTGCTACG
>JAGOCV010000347.1 GCA_017998575.1 Burkholderiaceae bacterium | reverse complement strand
CAGCATCGCCTGCTTCGCCTCGCCGCCAAACCCCAGGTTGCCCAGCCCCGAGCCGCCGCCGATCAACTGCTGATCCAGCCAGGTAGCCCCAATCACGCGCGCCTGCCGCTCAATGGGCAGGTGCGATTTAAGCTCCACGGCTACGCCGCCCAGGCGTTGCGCATCGTACTGGCGGCCACGCTCGGGCAGGTCGTCGGGTACCTTCCACAGCCCCTCGGCAATACGTTCCACGATGCCGGCCCGGCGCAGGGCTTCCAGCCTGCGAACGTGCGCGGCAACGACTTCGTGCGGATCACGGCCGGCCTGCGCCTGACCTTGGGCAATTGCCAGGTGATGATCGGTTCTGTAGAGCCCATTGCTGGCCAGCGCAGCGATATTGCGATCTGCCGCCCGTACCTCGGCGGAACCACGTACTTCCACCACCGCGCCGGTCGGATAGTTTGCGGGTTCGTCGCGGGCGTTGAGCGCGACGTAGTGCGCCTTGCCGTCCACGCCGTCGATGACCAGATAGCTCCGGTCGCGCAGCTCGTCGGCCAGCCCCTTGGCGGCCACGCGGCCAATGATTGTTCTTCCATCGTCACCCGGCTCGAACACCGCCAGCTCGCGCGGCTGGCCGCCCATGGCCCGCTGCATGGTGCGGATGATGTCGCCACGCTCACCCAGAGCGCGCAAGGTCTTCTCGGCATCGGCATGGGTGGTCCAGGTGCCAGGCTGCGCTTCGTCGGCCAGGCCCAGGCGCTGCAAGCATTGCAAGCGGCCAATCAGCAGCAGACGCTGGCGTTGCAGCTTCGGTTCGTTGAAGCGTCTGACCTGCACGCGACCATCGTCGCCAGCTTCACGTTGCAGCGTGTGATCCAGGCTCGTCCACCGCTCCTGTTCCACCTCCCGCTGCAAGGTCTGCTGGATTTCCAGTTCGGTGCGCGGCCCTAGCCATTCGGTCGCCAGCTCGGCGGCCCGGTGCCGAAAGCCGTGGGCGATGTAGTCGCCCGCGATGATGAGGTCTTTGCCGGTGTCGTCGCGCCCGCGCACGATGAGGTGGGTGTGCGGGTTGTCGGTGTTCCAGTGATCGACCGCTACCCACTCCAGCCGCGTGCCCAGGTCGGCTTCCATGCGGTTCATCAGATGGCGCGTGTACGTCCGAAGATCATCCAGATCGACCCCCTCCTCGGGCGAGACGATGAAGCGGAAATGGTGCCGGTCGTCGGCGCAGCGCTCCTTGAACGCATCCAGATCGGCTTCATCGGCCTGCGGCCCATAGGCCCGGCCCGGCTCTCCATCGCGGCCTGCACCATCACGCTCGATGTAGCGCAGGTGCTTCGACAAAGATTGCGGGCTGACTTGGCGCTGGTTGACCAGCAAGGACTTGATGGTCACGCGGCGCGACAGCGGCGTCAACTTCGCACCCGCAAAGCGTGCCGCCGTATGCCCGCGCCCCAAGCGCGAGCCGGGCCGTTGGCCGGCGTGCTTTCCAGTGCTCCCGGTCGATGCCGGACGGCGCATCGCCGACTTGCCGCCGCTGGTCTTGCCGACCTGCTTGAGCACCTTGGAAACAAAGCCCTGGCCCCGGTTCTTCGGGACACCGGGGCGGATGCGGAAATCGTCATCGCGGTGGTCGCTCATGGCCGTCCCCTCGGAAAGCTGCGACGTGTCCCATCGTGCGAAGCACGCGGGCCGCCCTGTCTTGGCGCGGGCTTAGCGCCACACGCAGCACGGCGGCGAAGCCGCGCCGTGCTGCGCCACCCCCATGTGCAGACTGGCTTTCGACGCGGGCCGGTGCCGCGTCCTTTTGTCTTGCCTTCCGCCTTTGCCTCCCGCTTGCGCTCCCGGCAATGGCGGCCGGGTGGCGCTGCGCTGCTGGCAGCCAGCCCACCGGCGAACGCGGCCAGGGCCGCAGGCCGGGCGCGTTCAAGGCAAGACGCCTGCACAGTGGACGGCTGCGCCGTAGGCAGCGCGAAGTGCAATGCGAACGCATTTGCACTGCACGCGCGACGACACGGCAGCAGCCACCGGATGGACACGCCTGATGGCACGATGCAATGCACGTCTGCGTGCAGTGAATCGGCGGCCATCATGGGCGTGAATCCAGCCAGACCGGGCGCGCCACGCCGATCACGGCGGATGCGCTGACCGGGCCGAAATAGCGGCTGTCGAACGACGCCGGATTGGTCCTGCTGAGCAGGAACAGTTCGCCGGGACGAAGCCGCCGGCATTGGCGCCAGGATGGCAGCGGCCGACCCAGGCGGTCGGCCCGCAGCACGGCGGCCGAAGGCACGCCGTCGATGCGAACGCTGCTGCCAGCGATGCACACCTCCTGCGGCGCGATCGCGCCCACGCGCTTGAGCAGCGGAACGCGCGTCGGCAGGTAGCCACGCTGCGCAGCCAGAGTGGCAGCCTCGGCCGGGAGCGGAACCAGCACGATGCTGCCTACGGACAACGGACGTGGCAGCGAGTCGGTCCGGTTGCTGGATGGATCGACGCGATACCAGCCGACCGGAACACTGTCGGACGGGTTGTAGATCAGGCGCGGCTTCGGCAGTCCAAAGGACGCCCAGGCCAGCGCAGCGAGGCCGCAGGCGGACAGCGCAGCCAGCACCAGGCGAGCGCGCAGGCGCGAGCGAGGATGCGACGCGGCTTCGGCGGAATGTACGGCGGTGGAATGAGCCGTCATGGCAACGCCCTCCCGGCCAGCCAGGCGGCGTGCCGCTCGGCGCTGTAGTCGGGTAGCGGCAAGCGTGCCGCGAGCCGGTTGCCCAGCGTGCGCCAATACGCAGGCGAAGCGGCAGCGGGCGCGATGCTCAGCGCCTCGATGGCGTCGATGCGCTCCAGCACGGCGCGCACCGCGCTGTCGCCCTCGGCGTGCAGCAACAGGCGTGCGCCGGGCTGCACGCCGGGAATGCGCTGCGCCGCATCCAAGGGCGTACAAGCCTGCATCACCATGAGTTGCCAGCGGATCGTGCCGTAATCGTTGGACTGCCAGCGGATGCGGCAGAACATGGCGTCGGGCACGAATACGGCGACGCTCCGCCAGCGGTCGTACCGAAGAGTGCGCGCCGGTTCGCCAAAGCGCAGATAGAGCTTGAAGCAGTGCTCAAGGAAGGCCAGCGAAACCCGCGTCAGCGGCGTTGCGGCAGGCCGACCAGTGAGCGCAGCGAGCGACGGCGACAGTGCAGCCGTGGCCGCGTCAGCGGCAGGCGCAGCGGATGCGTTCATGGTGTGTTCTCCCTGCGGTGTTCTGGAAACTCCCTCTCCAGCAGTGCTCGCAGCAGGTCGGCCACCGTCACGCCCTGCGTGAAGGCCGATACCTTGATGCGCGAGCGCATGGCGGGCGTGATGTCGAGGGTCAGGCGAGCGGTATAGAGATCGCCTTTCTGGAGGTCTTCGGCGCTGCCTTGGCGAATCCACGCCTCGACGTGCGGATTCGCAGGCGGACGCGCGCCGATGCCAACGCGCTTGCCAGAGCGTTTGCTGTTGGATGCGGGCTTCGCTGTCATGACGGCCACCGCAGCAGCTCATCCACCAGCGCGGCGATCTCGCGCGCGGCGGCGCTGTCCGGCGCCGTCTCGCGTGCGACCCGGCCGGCGGCCACGCTGTCGGCGAACACGATGCGCTGGCGCACTTCCGAGCGCAGTGCAGGAAGCGGCTGCTCGGCCAGCGCACCGCGTGCTTCGCGTCCGATCACCGTGGTGCTGACGCGCCGGTTGATGACGAAGGCTGCTGCTAGCTGCGGCCGGAACACCTGCGCCTCCCGAATCAGCGCCACCATCTCGGCGCTAGCCCAGAGGTCGTAGGGACTGGGCTGTACGGGGATAAGCACGCGCTCGGCCGCCAGCAACGCGGAGCGCGC
>JAGOCV010000346.1 GCA_017998575.1 Burkholderiaceae bacterium | reverse complement strand
GGCCGGCGGGGGGCACGGGCAGGTCCACCACCCCGAAGTCGGCGCGGCCTTCGATCAGTGCGAGGGGGATTTCGGGGCTGCCGCGCTCTTCCAGGTCGATGCGGATCAGCGGGTGCGCCTTCATGAACTGCTCCAGGCGCTGCGGCAGCACCTCCAGCAGCGCCGAGGTGTTGGCCAGCACGCGCACATGGCCTTGCAGGCCTTCGCTGTAGCCGCGCAGGTGCAGCGCCAGGCGGTCGGCGTCGGTCAGCAGCGCGCGGCTGCGCTGCACCAGCATCTGGCCCGCCGGGGTGAGCTGCACGCCGCGCGACGAGCGCTCGAACACCCGGAAGCCGAGCGACTCCTCAAGTGCCGTGATGCGCGAGCTGGCCGCGGCCACGGCGAGTTGCAGGCGTTCGCTGGCGGCGCTGATGGAGCCGAGGTCGGCCGCCGCCACCACGACGCGCAGGGTGCTCAGGTCAATGGTTTCTTGCATGGGTGTCTCTCACGCCGGCGCCGCGCACTTCGAAGCGCACCTCGTCCAGCACCGTGCCGCGCGCATCGGTGAGCTGCACCACGTGCCGGCCCGGCCAGGGCAGCCACTGCACGCGGGGGCCCTGGCCCAGCGGCTTGCCGTCCAGGCGCCAGCGGCCGCCCGGGCCGCTGGCGACGAAGCTCAGGCGCTGGCGGTTGGGGGGAATGTCCGGGTCCAGCGCGACGATGGTGCCCGGCACCGGTGTGCGGATGCGCAGCGCGGCCTTCGCCGGATGGGGCGTGCCCATTGCGAAACGGGCCTGCTCGGTGCCGGCGAGGAACCATTCGCTGCGGGCCGCTTCCAGCGGCGGCGCGCCGGCGGCGCCCTCGAACGCGGCGCGCGCCTGCACCAGGCCGGCCGGTGGCTGCGGCGCGCGGCTGGGTGTCCGCTCGTGCAGGTGCTGCATGACCGCGACCCAGACGGGCGCCGCGCCGCTGGTGCCGCTCACATCCCACATGGGCGCACCGCCGGCGTTGCCCACCCACACGCCCACGCTGTAGCGCTCGGACCAGCCCACCGCCCAGTTGTCGCGCATGTCCTTGCTGGTGCCGGTCTTCACGGCGGTCCAGAAGCGCGTGGCCAGGAGGCTGTCGGTGCCGAAGGTGCGGGCCCGGGCGTTGCTGTCGCTCAGGATGTCGCCCACGATGAAGGCCGCGCGCGGGTCGATGGCCGGCGCGCCCTGCGGCGGCGAGCCGACGGGGCCGTGGCGGCCGCCATTGGCCAGCGTGCGGAAGGCGTTGGTCAGCGCGAGCAGCGGCACCTCGGCGCTGCCCAGGGCCAGGCTGTAGCCGTAGTAGCCGGCGGGCTCGCGCAGGGGCAGGCCGAGCGCGCCGAGCTGGTGGTGAAAGGCGTCGGGCGAGACCATGACCAGCGTGCGCACCGCCGGCACGTTGAGCGAGGCCGCCAGCGCGGTGCGCGCGGAGACCCAGCCCTTGAAGCGGCGGTCGTAGTTCTGCGGAATGTAGAGGCCGCTGGTGGTGGGGATGGCGGCGGGCGAATCCTCCAGCAGGGACGCCGCCGTGATGCGCCGCTCGGCAATGGCCTGCGCATAGAGAAAGGGCTTGAGCGTGGAGCCGGGCTGGCGCAGCGCCGTCACGCCGTCCACTTCGGAGGCGGTGCTCAGCTCGCCGGACGAGCCGACCCAGGCCAGCACCTCGCCGCTGGCGTTGTCGAGCACGACCAGCGCGCCGTCCTGCACGTGGCGGCCCTTGAGTTCGCGCAGATGGCGCTGCAGCGTCTGCACGGCAAAGCGCTGCAGCGGGGCCGAGACGGTGGAGCGCACCGTTTGCGCCGGCCCGGTCGCCAGCATCCGCCGCGCGTGGTGAGGCGCGATGCCCTCGCTGGCAGCGAATTCCCGGCTGGGCAGGGCGATGTCGGCCAGGATGCGCAACTCGCCGCAATCCACCCCCGCGCCGGCCTGCATGAGCCCGAGCACGCCGCAGGCGCGTTGCGCGACCAGCGCGGGTTGGGCGTTCGGCGCGCGCACCAGGGCGGCGGCCACGGCGGCCTCGCGTTCGTCCAGGCCGTGGGCGGCCTTGCCGAACAGCGTGCGCGACAGCGCATCGATGCCGACCAGCTCGCCTCGAAAGGGCACGAGGTTGAGGTAGGCCTCCAGGATCTGGTCCTTGCGCCAGCGCCGCTCCAACTGCTGCGCAGCGACCGCCTGACCGAGTTTCTGCGTCAGCCGGCGTCCGCCCGCACCGCGCTGGAGCTCGCCATCGGGTTCATCCAGCAGCGCGGCCAGCTGCATGGTGATGGTGGAGGCGCCGCGCGTGCGGCTGTTCCACAGGTTGCCCCAGGCTGCGGCCGAGACGGCGCGCCAGTCCACGCCGCTGTGTTCGTAGAAGCGCTTGTCCTCGCTCAGCAACAGGGCCGTGCGCAGCGCGGGCGACACGTCGGCCAGGGCGATCCACTCGCCCCGGCGCACCTGGTGATCGATGCGCACGCGCTGCAGCAACTCGCCCTGGCGGTCGAGCACGCGCGCATCGGACGAGCGCCAGCCCGCATGCAACTCGGCGAAGCTGGGCAGGGCCTGCGCCGGCAGCGCCAGGCCCAGGCCGAGCGCGAGTGCCGCGAGCGCGGGGCGCAGCTTCACCGCACGGCCTCCACCTTCACACGGGCGTTGGGTGCCTCGCCGAACATCTCGGGCGCGTACATCGCTTCCACGCGGCTGGGCGGCAAAGAGAACTCGCCGACGTTGTTCAGGCGGACGGTGTATTCCATCTTGAACACGCCCTTGGGCACGTACTCGTAGTAACTGCGGTAGGACTCGAAGCTGCGCTCCTCGAAAGCCGGCCAGGCGTTGCCGGTCGGGCTCTTCTGGCCCGAGGTGGCGATCTGCGAATCGCGGCCGAGCCCGCCGCCGAGGATGGTCGCGCCGCCCGGGATCGGGTCGGTGACCACCACCCAGGTCATGTCGGTGGCGGCGTTGATCTCCAGCGCCACGCGCCACACGTCGCCGCGCGTGTGCGCGCCGCTCACCGCCTGCTCCACCGGCGTGATGCTCTTCTTGATCGTGTAGCCCGCGCTGAACGGCGCCTTGAGCGGCACGGCGGCGAGGGACTGCAGCGTGAGCCAGGGCTTGCCACTGCCCTGGTGCGCCACGCCCAGCGTGCCCTTGCCGCCATCGGCTGGCCAGGCCAGGAAGCCGGTGTTGTTCTTCAGGCTGCCGGGGCCCGCAGGGGCGCCGAACCAGGTGGTCTGGTGGGGCGCGCCGAGCGCATCGGTGGCCTTCACCCGATCGACCTTGGCCCAGTCGATCGCGGCGCTGGCAGCGCCCAGGGTGGCGCGCGTGGCGCCCGTGACCGGGGCGGCCTCGAACTTCGCCGAGAACTTCTCCAGTGCCAGGCCGCCCCAGAGGTTGGCCGTGGTGGTGTGCCAGGCGCCACCCTGCTGGCGGCCGATGAAGCCACTGGCCAGCCGGCCCATGTCGTCCTGCCAGGCCGGGTCGTTCATGACCGTCAGCATCAGGCGTGCGGTGTTCACGTCGCCATTGGCCATGAGCCACCACCAGTGGTCGTCCTGTTCGGTGCTGAACACGAGCTTGCTGCCCTGGAAACTCAGGCGCGCGCGCAGCACCTGCATGGCCTCGGCCAGGCGCTGTTCGCGCTGCGGCACGTCGCTGACGCGCTGGAGGATGTTGACCCAGTCGATCACCGCGCTGGTTGGCCACTGGCTGGGTGCGAGGGTGACGCTGCCCAGCATGCGGCCGCGCGCCTTGCCGTAGCGCGACAGGGCTTCGATGGCGGCGAGCTTGCGCACGTCCAGGTCCTTGCGTGGACTCCAGAACTCGCGCGAGATGCGGCCCTCCGCGAAGGCGATCAGGCCGCGCTCCATCGGTG
>JAGOCV010000345.1 GCA_017998575.1 Burkholderiaceae bacterium | reverse complement strand
ATCCCGGTGAGTACCTGGGGCGCTGCACGCTGGTGACCACCTTCGAGCCCTGCGCCATGTGCGCGGGCACGATCTACTGGGCCGGCATCGGGCGCGTGCTGTACGGCGCGGAAGAGACCGAACTGCTCGCGCTCACCGGCGATCACCCCGAGAACCCGACGTTGAGTCTCCCGTGCCGTGACGTGTTTGCACGGGGGCAGCGGGCGGTGGAAGTGGTCGGTCCGGTGGCCGCCGTGAAGTCAGAGATGGTGCAGACGCATCGGGGCTTCTGGGAATCGCGCTGAGTTTCTCGCGTTGCGCGCCATCGGCGGAATCCGGCGACGCCAGGACATCGGTGACACCGTCGGTACCGGGACCGGCGGCGGGATCTTCGTCGAGCGGGGCGCTGTTGCTGCCCGGCGCGCCAACGCGGCGGTAGAACGGATGGTTGTACTGCGGTGAGCCGCCCCGCGCGCCCGGCTCTTGCCCGCCAGCGGACCCGAAAGACCCGTCTGTCGCGGACGCTCTTTCGCGCGGAGCCAGCCCCATCAGGCCTGGGGCGCTGCTGCGCGGCACCATGGCGGCCGCATCCGACCGGCGAGGATCAGGCTGTTGCGTGCGATGCGCCGGCGCGTCGGTGCGTGCCGCCGGCGTTCGCTGCGGTCCGGACAGTGGATTCGTCATTGCAGGCGTCCTGGTTTCAGGCAAGAACCCGCAGGATGGCATCGGCGGCCTGCAGCCGTGACCGCGCAGGCGATGCCGCGCCCAGCAGAACGAAGCCGGGCGCGCCGCCGCGACGTTCAGTACTTCTTGTTGAAGTTGGCGCGGATGCGCTCGGCCAGATAGTCGCCCGCCGTGATCGGCGGGTACTTGCCGGAAGGCGATTCGATCAGCGCATCGGTGTTCGCCTGGCAGAAGAACGCCAGGCTGTAGCGCGGGCCCATGTATTCGCCCGGCAGCGGGTTTTTCACGCGGTGGAAGTTGCTGGGCAGCTGGTCGTCGCTCCAGCGCATCAGCATGTCGCCGATGTTGCAGGTGATGTAGTCCTCCTCGGGCGGAATCGACGTCCACTCCTGCGCGTCCATTTCCTTGCCCGGGCACACCTGCAGGCCGCCCTGGCCCTGACGCTGGTAGAGCAGCGTGAGGCAGTCGAAGTCGGTGTGGGCACCGGCACGCCAGAGGTCGAGCTTGTCCTGCGCCTCGGGCGGGATGGCGTAGTAATGCAGCATGCGCAGCGTGCTCTGATAGGTTTCGCTCGACGGATCGTGTGCGCGGGTGAAGAACTCACGGTCGAAGCCGAGCTTGTCGGCGAAGCACGACAGCACGCGCATGCCCACGGCCCAGCTCGCTTCTTCGAAGGCGAGCATGGTTGACTTGAAGCCGGGCAGTTCTGCTTCGGTGGGATAGAGGCCGGCCATGCGCGGGCGCGTGATCTGGTAGCTCTCTTTCTGGTCGGCGGTGCCCGTGGAAGGCCGCACCTGCTTGCGGCTTTCCCAGCCGGCGTTGCGCGACAGCGGGTACTGGCCCTTCACCTCGTCGGGCAGTGCGAAGAACTTCTCGCTCATGGCGAAGGCCTCGCGCATTTGCGCCAGCGGCACGCCATGGTTCCTGAGCTGGAAAAATCCCACGTCGATGGAGGCGTCCCACAGCTGCTGGGCGATCTCGGCGCGGCGGTTGTCGAAGTCGGCAAGATCGATGACGCGGATCTCGCGCGTGGTGTTCTCCGAACCCATCGCGCCCATGCGCGATTCCTTCTGCAGTTCGGTCATGTCGTAGGTGGCGGTGCTCATGTGTCGTGCTCCTGAATCGGTCAAATCATCGGGTGGCAGGCCGCGCAATCCGGGCAGACAGGACTTCAGGGTGACAGGAGCAGGCCGGGATGTGGCTGACTCGCACGGCTCCTGAAGTCTTCCCGCTGGATGCGACCTCAAGAGCAATTCCCGGACAGCCGATGAGGCTGGTGAACGCTTCTACTCTTGCGCGAATTATGCAAACGGCCGCGCGCAAGCTCAAGCAAAAACGACGCCCTGGCCGCGTCTTTTACACATCGCACCATCGCGGCGCATGACGGATGCCGCAAAGCCACGCACATGCATCCGATGCGATGTCGGCGCTGCGAATTGGTGCGCCAGGTGCATGGCTTCGTACCGATGCGCATGGCACGAAAGCTGCGACGAATGCGTCGACAGAGTAGAAGCGTTCAGCCTGGGGCACTGCATCCCCCTCGCCCGGAAATTGCTCTTGAAGCAGTGGCCACGTCCCCACGGAAGCCACTGTCGTGGCGTCGCACCCCGGCGCCGTTCAACGAGTCTGTTCCTTCAGGAGTGCTTCACATGCAACGCCGTTCCATCCTCCGCGCCGCTGGCGCCGTCTCGATGCTCGCCGCCACGCCGTTCGTGCGTGCCCAGGGTTCGCTCAAGCCCTTCAAGTTCAACCTCGGCTGGAAGGTCGAGGCCTCGGGCGCCGGCTTCCTGCTGGCGCAGCAGCGCGGCTACTACAAGGACGCGGGCCTGGACGTGGCCATCGACACGGGCAACGGCTCGGCCGCCGCCATCAGCCTGGTGGGCAGCGGCGCCTACGACGTGGCCTCGGCCGACCTGTCGTCGATGATCGAGTTCAACGTGGCCAATCCGCAGGCCGCGCTCAAGGCCGTGGCGATCCAGTACGACCTCAACCCCAACTCGATCATCGTGCGCAAGGATGGCCCCATCAAGAAGCCGTCGGACCTGGCCGGCAAAACCCTGCTGGGCCAGCCTTTCAATGCCTCGCGCAAGCTGTTCCCGGTGTTCGCGAAGGCCCAGGGCTTCGACGCCTCGGGCGTGAAGTGGGAGAACGTGGCACCCGACATCGGCGACACGCGTTTCGTCAAGGGCGACTTCGACGGCTCGGCCTACTTCTTCTTCACCGGCCTGCTCAACCTGAAGGCCCGCGGCATGACGCCCGAGCAGCTGACGGTGTTCCGCTTCTCCGACTACGGCATGAAGTCGTACGGTAACGGCCTGGTCGCCAATGCCAGAAGCATGGAGCAGGCCGATGCCATGCGCGCCTTCGTCAAGGCCACCACGCGCGGCTGGATCGAATGCGTCGCCGACCCGAAGGCCGGCGGTGCCGCCATCAAGTCCCGCGAGCCGCTGGCCAACCAGGAGATCGAAACCGAGCGCCTGCAACTCATCGTCGACGGCACGATGAAGACGCCCGACGTGCGCGCCAACGGCTGGGGCGCCGCCACACAGGCTCGCCTGCAAGCCACCATCGACGAGACGGTGGGCGCCTTCGGCCTCAAGAGCACGCCCACGGTGGCCGACTTCTTCACCGACCGCTTCCTGCCGGCGGCCGCCGACCGCAAGCTCAAGGCCTGATCGCCGAACCCCAACCCATCGCAGGAGTCGCATCATGGGCATTCCGGTCATCGACCTGGAAGGCGCCCTGGTGCCGGGCGGTCCGCGCAGCGCCGACGTGGCGCAGGCGTTCCGTGCGGCGGCCATGGCGTCCGGGTTCTTCTACATCCGCAACCACGGCGTCGCGGCCGAGCGGGTCGCCGCGCAGTTCGAGGCGACGCGCGCGCTCATGGCGCTGCCGATCGAGCGGCGCGAGCAGCTGTCGATCAAGCGCTCGCCCATCATGCGGGGCTTCGAGGGGCTGGGCGCGCAGACGCTCGACGCCGCGATGAACCCCGACCTCAAGGAGAGCTTCTATTGCGGCATGGACTGGCCGGCAGACCATCCCTATGTGATGGCCGGCTACCAGACCTATGGCCCCAGCCAGTGGCCCGAAGAGCTGCCCGCCGTGCGCGCGCAATGCGAGGCCTACATCGACGCGATGAACGCGCTGTCGCTGCGGCTCATGCAGCTGATGGCACTGTCGCTCGGACTGCCCGAGGACTACTTCGATGC